>CAYRFY010000214.1:0-11568 GCA_964423635.1 uncultured Armatimonadia bacterium
GTTTGCGGGCGTAAGGGAGAGGGGACAGCGACCGCTTGCGGTCGCAGGGGTGAGGCGTCGTTGGGCGTGGGGGTCCGACGTCGCCTCACCCCCTGGCCCTTCGGGCCGTCCCGCCTCTCGGCGTCTCACCGAGCCGCTTGTACTGCGCCAGACGTCGGCGGAGACGGGAGGAGGGGGAAACGGCAGGCAACCTATAGAACCCAGCAAACGACACGTGGCCCGGAGTTGTGTAATCATGGCGACTGGGCGGAAGGATGAGAGCGTTCGACATGTGGCCGAGGCCGAGAAGGTGCACTTTGCTCGCGAACAACGCCAGAATCCCACCGGAGCGGAAGGTGTTCTCTGGGATCGCGTGAGAAGCGGCCGGCTTGGGGTGCGCTTCCGTCGCCAGCATCCCATCGGCGACTTCGTGCTTGACTTCTACTGTGCCGAGGAGCGTCTCGCAGTTGAGATCGACGGGCCGCTGCACGAACAGCAAGCCAAGTACGACGAGTGGCGTGACTCGCAGCCATCCCAGCATGGAATCCGCTTACTGCGAATAGCAGATACTATGGTCAGCAATGACATTGAGGGCGTGCTGGCAATGATACGGGATGAGCTCCGGTCATGACCGCGAACGTCGCCTCACCCCCTGGCCCTTCGGGCCGTCCCGCCTCTCGGCGTCTCACCGAGCCGCTTGTACTGCGCCAAACGTCGGCGCAGACGGGAGGAGGGGGAGACGGCGAACGACCGTGGCCGCGGGCTGTTTCCGTCGTCCCCTCCTCCCGTCGCCCGCGACGTTTGCGGGCGTAAGGGAGAGGGGACAGCGACCGCTTGCGGTCGCAGGGGTGAGGCGTCGTCCGCCCTCCGCCCGCTACCTCTCCGCGCACGTCCACACAAGTGCGTAGTCATGGCTGGTGGGGCCCAGGCGGATCTCCTCAGCTTCGGCGCAGCGGCCGCTTCTAGCCAGTTCCCGGGTGTCCACGTCGTATAGCCGGTATCTCGCCTCCGGCGCGAAGCCCTGTAGCGTCAGCGTCAGGTCGCTTCGCTCCGTGCGCTGCCGGTGCAGCTCCTCCACGCCGGTTCCGTAGCCCGCGCCGAGCTTGTACTGGGCCGTGTTGCGGATGTAGCCGATCAACTGCGCCCCGTCGTCGGATAGCAGGTAGCTCACCGAGAAGCCCCCCGTGGTGCGCAGCGGCCGGGTGGAAAGCACACTCTCCGGGAGGGCGAGCTTTGCCGGGTCGTCGGCGGGTTCCAGGACCACGGTATACTCGGGCCCCTCGCCGCGGCCTTCCCACAGATAGTCGTAGTCCACTCCCAATCGCGCCAGGGCCGCCTCGATCTCGGAAAGCCGGCGCAGCGTGTCCTTATCCACGGCGGCGACCCTCACGGCCACCTCCGGGGTCCTGCGCCGGAAGCTCTGCCGGTCGATGAGTTCGGCGCAGGTGTGGGGGATGAGGCGCTCCTCCTGGGTCCAGGGGGCCGACCAGCTCAGGCACATGGTCTGGCGGCACAGCAGCGCGGCCCAGCAGTTGTCCCGCACCTTTGTGAGGAAGTCTGGATGAGACCAGTTGACGTGGAAGGGGCCGTACCAGCCGGGGCCGCTGGCGAACTCCGCGGTGAAGACCGGCGGGTTGGCGGCGTAGAACCGGCCGCAGGTCATGAAGTAGGCGTCGGACTTCATCCCCTCCGTATAGTAGGTGCGGTAGCCCAGGCCCGCCGACTCCGTGGGCTCGAAGGCCTCGTAGCCCCAGGGCGTGCCGCCACTGCAATGCTGGGCGCCGCCGCCCTGCTCCTGGGTCACCCTATGGTTCGGGTCGCAGGCCATCACATGGCGATGCATGGCGTTGATCCACTCCGGCCCATAGACCTGGTCGTTTTCGCCGGTGAGTGAGTACGCGACGATTGCGGTGTCGTCCCGCAGGTACCCCAGCAGCTCAGACAGGTACTGCTTGAGCATGACGCCGATCTCCGGAGTGGTGAAGCTCGCGTCACCCTTGTAGCCGGCGTCGAGGTACTGCTGCCATGGTGGCATGCGCCCGGTGCCGGCACTGCCGTAGGGATAGTGGAACAGGTTGATCAAGGCCACCATCCCCAGCCGCCGGCATTCGCCCAGCACCATCAAAAGCGATTCAAGACCGTGCATGGAGACATGCCCGCCGGCGTCCAGATAGGACTCCACCGAGGAGACGTTGGGGGTCAGCCGCACCACCCGCATGCCATTGTCACGGTGGGCCTGAAGCTGAGCCCGCACCTCCTCGCGGCTCAGTGTGCGCAGCTTGATGAGACTCACCTTCGCCCTTTGCTCCGGGCTCAGCGTCTCCCATTGTGCCGTGGAGAGCACCGGCCTGCGGGAGAGGGAGGCCGCCTCGAGCATGGGCACCCAGGCGTACAGGTCGCCCTGCAGTGTGGGCAGCACGCGGCCGCTGCGGGTCTGGTAGGTGCCGCCGCCGGGCTTGTAGCCGATGAAGTCGCCGTCGGTCACGACGAGGGTGGTCGAGGCCGCAAGCTCGGTGCCGTCCTCTCCCGCGGCCGTCAGCAGCACCCGGTGCTCCCCGGGCTGCAGACCGAAGACCTGCGTGCGAAACACGCCGGAACCTCCCTCCTCGCGGAGCTCAATCGGGGCGCCACCCTCCACCGAGGCGCTGATGCGTTGCTCCGCGCCGTGGCGCAGCTCGCCGTCGGAGCCGGGGAGGATCGCCGCGATCGGCACCCCGGCGGCGGCGCGCTCCCGGGTGCGGATCACCGGAGGGGTCGTGAGCAGGGCGCCGGGGCCGGTGAGGCTCACCCGCGCCCGGCAGGTGCCTTGCTCGGCCTCGGGATCCGCCGGGCGATCCTGGTAGATGAACACGCCGATCTCCCCGAACTGGTGGTAGTCCAGCCCGCGTTGCTGCATGATGCCCCACAAGTCCACACGGCCCTCGGTCGCTCCGGCACTCTCCTCGGACCGGTAGACCTCGATGCCGTCGCCCAGGTACGGGCAGACCAAAGTGACCTTGAGGTTGCACTTACCGGCACCGGGCTGCAGGGAGTACTCCAAAACGGGGTGCTGGCGTGCACACCACTGGAAGCTCGGAACCGCCACGCAGTCGTAGCCGTCCAGGTCATTGGGCCGGACGAACACACTGCTCTCCGCGTCGGCGTCTTCCATCCGGCAGAGCCGGTTTTCAAGCCAGGCCGAGGCCCGGCGGGTTCCCGTCAACATCACCTCGTCCGCCCGGTCGTAGGCCAGGACCAGGCCCGTCTCCGGAGAGGCGACCCAGGTCGTGGTGCGGTTGAAGGTCATCGGTGACCGCCGGTCGTAGGCGCGGAGGTCCAGGTCGCGGTAGCTGTCCAGCTCGCTTTGGCTGATGGCCGCCGCAGCGATTTGCAGCTTGTCGAAGGCGCAGATGCCGCGGTCCTGGGCGTAGGCGTCCGGGCCCTCATTGCGGGGCTGATTGTGATAGAACCCCGGTGAGCACAGGGCGCCGCGAAGGGTCCCAAAGCTCCCGGTGAGGCGGTCCAGGACATCGCCGCCGGCCGGATCGCTCACCGTGAGCTCCGCGCGAGTGCCGGGGCCGACCTGGAGCTTGAGCCGGTACCGTTTTCCGGGCGGCAGGGCCGCCTTACCGCGGGCGCCGGTCAGGTGGGCCACATGGCCCAGCGGCTTGCCCGTCAGGCCCGCGGTGGCCATTCCGCCGGCGGCGTCGCGCAGATACAACCCGCCCTGGTAGAAGTGGTCCGAATCCCGCCGGACCTCCTGTTCCCACTCAAGGGTGGCGGGAAGCTTGAGGGTGAGGCGCAAATCCGCCCAGGCGTGCTTGCCCGCCTCGGCCGCGGACATGTCCAGCACCAGGGCTCCGTCCACGATGGCGGCGACGCCGGCGCCCTCCTGGTGCAGGGCCCACACGTCAAGCTGCTGCCCGGAGAAATCGCAGGTGTACTCGTCCGCGAGGGCCGCGGCGGTGCAGAGCAATGCGATGGCAATGGCGTAGGGCAAGTTGATCGCCTCCGCGGGATGTTCTCGGCTTACGAAGCGGTAGGTTGGCCGATGGGCGGCGGGTGTCCTTCCGACGCCGGGCCCTGCCCGGCTCCGACGCGCCCTCGGCCCGGCGGCGGAGGAAGAACCTGCCGCCGCGGAGCACTCACCTGTGGGACGCGGCGATGGCCGCTTCCCGTCGCCGACTACTATCCTCCCTTCGCGGGTGACTGGACATGGGCCGACAACGCAAAGGCCTCGCCCCGGCGATTCTCTGCGCCCTCCTGGCGGCGCTGGCCCCTGCCGTGGCGGCTCCGCCCGAGGCCGCCGGCGTCCTGGGCGAGGCGGGACAGGCCGCCTTCGAGGCCGGAAGGTACGAGGAGGCGCTGGAGAGCTGGCAGGCGGCGGCCACCGCCTGCACCGAGGCCGGTCAGGAACAGGCCCGGGCCCGCTATCTGCGGCGGGCGGCGCGGGCCTGCGGCAAGCTCGGGCGCCGTGAAGCCGAGGTGGACTTCACTCTCCGCGCCCTCGAGCTCTACCGCCTTACCGGTAACGACCGCGAGCGCGCCGGCTGCCACTACGATCTTGGCCTGGCCCATTACGAAGCCGATGACTACTCCGGTGCGGCCACCCACTTCCGGGCCGCCATGGAGCTGTACGCCGGACTGGGGATGCAAAGGGATGAAGCCGACAGCGCCAGCAATCTCGGCATCGCCTGCGACCTGCTGGACCTGTACCAGGAGGCCGTCCGGTATCAGACCCACGCCCTTGGCATCTACCGAGAGCTAGAGCTGGAGCACCAGATCGCCGACGCCTGGATGAATCTGGGCACCGCCCACTACAACCTCGGCCGGTACGAGCAGGCCATCGAGTACGAGAACATGGCGCTGGAGGTGTATCGGCGCCTGGGCCAGGACGCCAAGGCGGCCGCCTGTCTGATGATGCTGGGAGCGGCCTACGACGACCTGGGGCTCTACGAGCGGGGCGTCGAGCACTCGCGCCGGGCGCTCCTTGCATTCGAGCGTCTGGGCGATGTGCGGAAGGCGGCTCAGTGCACGGCCAACATCGGTGTGGCCTACTATCTGCTGGGCCAATGCAGCGACGCCGTGGCGCAATACGTCCGGGCGCTGGAGGCCTACAGGGAACTGGGCCTTCGGCATCAGGAGGCCAACTGCACGGAGAATCTGGCCAGCGCTCACGCGGCGCTGGGCGAGCTTGGGCGCGCCATCGAGCTGCACGAGGAGGCCCTGAAGCTGTACGAGCTTCTGGGAGTGACGAGCCAGCAGGCCCGGTGCTGGTCCAACCTGGCCGCCGAGTACCAGACCCTCGGCCGCCATGAGGAAGCGCTAACCGCTCTGGACCACGCGTCCCGGATGTACCGGGCCTTCGCCCGCTCCGCGGTAAGCTCCGGCCGTCCCTGGCTGCCGGCGCCGCTGTATGTCGTCGAGGGGATCTATGGCGAGGTGTACTTCTCCCGCGATGAGGAAGGCGATCTATATCTCGCCTACCGCCACTTCGCCCGCGCCATCGCCATCGTCGAATCCCTGCGCGATCGCGGCGCCGGCTCCACCGAGCTGCGCACCTCGTACTTCGGGCGCATGTCCTGGGTCTACGACCGCATGGTGAGCCTCCTGCTGGAGATGAAGCGGCGGAATCTGGGGGTGGAGGAGACCACGCTGCAGGAGCAGGAGCCCGGGTTCTGGGAGGAGCTGGGACTGCAGCCGTCCCCGCTGTGGGCGGGCTGGCGCGACTACGACGAGGCGTTGGTGCACTATTCCGACCGCTCGCGGGCCCGGGTGCTGCAGGAGCTGCTGGCCAATCGGCAGGTGGCTCCGGCCGACCCGCTGGCGGCCGGCCTGTACCGGGACTGGACGGAGCTGTCGGCTCAGGAGCGGGGCCTGGAGAGACATCTGGCCGGGGCGCCGGCGAAGACCGTGGCCGAGATGGGCGTGCAGCTTGCGGCCGTGACGCAAAGGCGGCGACGGGTGCAGTCCGAGCTCTTTGCCACCTCCTGGGGGCAGGTGGTGGCGCCGGGGCCCGCGCGGTTGCCGCAGGTGCGGGAGCTGCTGGCTCCCGATGAGGCCGTGGTAGTGTACAAGCTCTTGCCGGATCAGGTGGCGATCGCGATCGTGCCACCCGCCGGGGTCGACCGCGGCGTACTGTCCGTGGCGGTGCCCACCGCCGCCGGGGAGCAGCGCCCCCTGTGGGGACGCGAGCAGGCCCTGCGCGGTGATGTCGTCCTGCGGCGGCTGAGACAGCTCGCGAAGTCGCCGGACCGGCTGCCCTCCGTGACGGTCGGGGAGATTCCGGTGGAGCCCGAAGTGCTGCGCGTGAACTTCTCCGTGGCCGAGCTGGTGTGGCTCTTTTGCGAGTCGCTGGCGGCCTACGGCCGGAGCAGCGGGGCGGCGGACGTCACCCGCCAGGCACAGCAGGCGTACGTGGGCGCCGCCCTCTACGACCTGCTCCTGCGCCCGGTCGAGGCCCTCCTGGACCACCTGGAGATCACCAGGCTGATCGTCGTGCCCGACGGCGCCCTGTGCTATCTGCCCTTCGGAGCCCTGGTGAGGCACGCCCCGCCCGAGCTGGACCTCACCGAGGCCGGGCAGGTCTACGCCAATCCGCGCCTGCACTACGCGCTGGAGAAGTGGCGCCTGAGCACTCTGCCCTCGCTGGCGATGTACCTGAGCGTCCGGGAGGGTGCGGCGCCGCCGCCCGCCGGCCCCCCGCGGCTGTGCGTGTTCGCCGATCCCGTCTTCGCCCCGCCGGCGAAAGCCTGGGGCGAACCGGGCCGGGCCACGGCGGCGGGGGGCGACAGAGAGCCGCCGGGCGCGTGGCCATTGACCGGGCCGGCGACTGTGCTGTCGCGGCTACCGCACACCCGCAAGGAGGCCCTCGCCGCCCTCGCAGGCTTCGGCGGCGGCCCCGAGGTGATCTGCAGCGAGGCTTCGGCGGTGAACTGGAGCCACAACGTGGCATTGCTCGGAGCCGCGGCTCAGGAGCCTCTGGCATATGGGGAGCATCTTCGCGACTACAGCCACATCCTGTTTTCCACCCACGGAGTCATCGATCCCGTGCATCCGGAGCTTTCGTATATCGCGCTCAGCAGTCCGGCGGCGCTCGGGCTGGAGCACCCCTCTTCCGCCTCCGACGGACGTCTCATGATGCCCGAGGCCTTCGGCCTTCGCCTCAATGCCCGCATGGTCACCCTGTCGGCGTGCCGGACGGCCGAGGGCGACTATCAGCGTGGGGAGGGGATCCTGGGGCTGACCGCGGGAATGTTCGTCTCCGGGGCCCGTGCCGTCACCGCCACTCTGTGGTCGGTGGACGATGCGGCCACCGCTCATCTGGTGGGGGAATATCACCGCCGCCTGGGGGCCGGAGAGCCGGCGGCCGAGGCGCTCCGGGCGGCGCAACTAGGCATGCTTCTCGAGGCCCGCCGGGACTTCTCCAGCGACCCCACCGCGAGCCCCGTGGCCTATGCCAACCCCTACTACTGGGCCCCCTTCGTCCTGATGGGACAGTGGCGGGGGTAACGACCGTGGCGCGTGGCGCGGAACGGCGAACGGCCGCCTCACCCCCCTGCCCCCCTCTCCCTTACGCCCGCAAACACCGCGGGCGACGGGAGGAGGGGGGGAACGGCGAACGGCCGTGGCGCGTGGTTCGTGGCGCGTGGCGCGGAACGGCGACGGCGGGAACGGGCGTGGCGCGGAACAACTCATCGCCGTACACATGCCCGGCCGTTCTCCGCCGTTCTCCGCCGTTCTCTGCTGTTCTCCGCCGTTCTCTGTGTTAGGCCGTTCTCCGTGGAGCTCCGTGCACTCCGTGTCTCCGTGGTCATCCGTCGGCCGTTTGCCGTTCGCCGTTCTCCGCCGTCTGCCGTTCTCCGCCGTTCTCGTCGCTACTCGCAGGTAGCCACCACTCCCACGAGGGGGCAGCACCTGTGCAGGTTTCCCGGATCGGCGGTCTCCGTCAGGTACAGGTGGAGCAGAGCGGGCCGGCCGGCTCGGGCGACGATGGTGATGCTCAGGGGCATGACCCGGGGCAGCTCGTCGGCCTCGAAGACGGTTCCGGGCCCGGAGCGGTGCGGCGCGGGCACGAACCGCGTGGGCTCGGTTTTGCGGATGATCTCCTCCTGGACGAGGTGCACCACCTGTAGCTCGGGGGAGGCGGCCACGATGCGGCCCGGGCGGCGGTGGGGGTTGTGCAGGACGGTCTGGACGAAGTAGAACCGGTCGTACGAAAGCCCGTGGTCTAGGACCAGCTCGTGCCCGTCGGTGTACAGAGGTCGCCAGCCGTCCTCGGGAGCGCGGGCGTCCAGCACGCCCAGGAGCGAGCCCACCAGGGCGATGGGACCCGTCACGCGCCAGCCGTGCTTGCGCAGGAGGGTGACGCTGTCGTCGATCAGCACACGCTCGCCGCCGACGAGGGCGGCCTGCAGATGCTGGGCGCAGGACAGCTCGCCCAGTGCCGGGGCGCCGAGGGTGAAGGACCGCCGCAGGAGGCCCGGCTCGCGGTGCGAGGCCCCGGGTCGCAGCCACCAGCCTTCGGGGCAGGAGAGGGCCAGATAGGCATCGTCGGGCACGGCACCCCGGGCGGTCAGGCCGACCGTCACGGTCTCGCCCGGCGCGAAGGTGGGGGCTCCGCCCAGGTCGCTGATGAGCTGAAGGTCTTCCCGGCTCCGGGAGAGCTTCCAGTCCAGTTCCGCCAGCCGGGCCTTGACCCTCCCCTGGTCCCCGAGGTCCGCGGCGGTCAGCCCCGAGAGCTTCTCCTGCTGCCCGATGCGCACCGGGGACTCGTGATGCTGCAGCATCTTCTCGGCGGCCTCGATGGTCCAGTCGGTGAGCTGGTCCAGGGTGGCGGGCACCTCGCAGTTGACCACGCCGTAGCTGACCTTGACCTCGTTGCCGACCGGTTCGGTCCACCTCTTGTCGAAGCACTCCGGGCCGCCGATGATGCCGAGAATGGCTCCCAGCGTGGCGCCGGTGCAGTCGGTATCCTGGCCGCAGTTGACGGCCTTGCACATGGCGTCTCCGGGGTCCTCGCCGTAGAGCCAGCCGAGGACGGTGAAGGCGATATTCTGCGGTGCGTCGGTGAAATTGGCGTGCCCGGCGGCCTGCAGAATCGCCTCGCGGCATGCGAGCCAGTCGTCACCGGCGGCGTGGCTGCTCCGGCAGACCTCCACGGCCCGGGCCGTCCTGCTGTCGGCCGGGATGAAGCCCAGGGCCAGGTCCAGCAGCTCGTCGGGGTCGCTGAGGACAAAGGCGGCGCTCTCCAGGGCGGCGAAGAAGATCTCCCCAAAGAGCCCCTCTCCCCCGTGGTCGACGCAGCCGTCCTGATAGGCCAGGGTGGCCGCCAGGTCCGGGCAGCCGGGGGCCAGGCAGGCCCAGATCTCGCTGCGGATCGGGGCCCCCATGCTGTCGGTGAACCAGTTATTGTGTTGCCCGGAGATCGGGGGCTGAAGGCCCTCGAACAGGTTGGCCTTGCACACTCCGTACTCGTCCCACGGGAATGTGACGCACTCCCGCCAGGCCTCTCCCAGGTCGCGCTCGGTGATCCCGGGCCCCACCTGACGGAGCCTGGCCAGCCAGACGAGCTGCAGGTCCAGATCATCATTGGCGATGGCCCCGTCGGGTACCGGGTCGTAGAAGGTCAGCTCCAGCGGGCCGGCTTTGCCCTCATGCGGTTGGCCCAGAGTGCCCCCCACCGTCTTGCCCAGCCAGCACCCATGCACCTTGGTGCGGTATACCGCGGATGAGAGAGTGAAAACGGCCATGACTTCGCCTCCGTATGGGCCTCGGGTGTGTGGTGGACTGCAGGCCGTCTGATAGCGGCCGAAGTGTCGGTGGCCGGCCGTCTTTCGCGGGCGTTCGCAAGCCTCCGGCAGGGCGGGATCGGGCCTTTCGGCCCGGTCCGACGCGGCGTTCGCGCCTTGCGGGATCGTTGTCCGGCCGTGGTACCTGTCCCGTCTCCGCCGTTTGGCGAAGCAAGGGCCGATGGTGAGGAGGCGTTGGCCGTGCTCCTTCCCCGCTTGCGGAGAAGGCCGGCGTGGGGTCCCGGCCGTTGCGGACCGCCGGCCCTACGGCGCCCCCCTCAATCCCCCCCCGCAGGCGGGGGGAGGCACGACCCAGCGCCTCGCCACAAGTAGATGTGGGGGGCGAGACGACGTGGGTCGACGCCTGCCAACAGACTGCATGATCTGAGTTTCCGGCCCGACGCGGCGTTCGCGCCTTGCGGGATCGTTGTCCGGCCGTGGCACCGACCCGGGGCGAGCCTCCGCGCTACAGCTACCCCGGCGGCACCCCGCATTCCTCGGCCACCAGCAGCTTGTACCTTCGTCTGGTCTCGAAGGCCATGGGTCCCGGCGTGCCGGGGCCGATGGGCTCGCCATCCAGGCTCACCAGGGGCATGATCTCCATCAGCGAATTGGTGAGAAAGGCCTCGTCGGCCTTCTGGAGATCATCGAGACTGATGCTGCGCTCGCCCACATCGAGCACGTCGATCACGGCCTGACGGGCGATGCCGGCCAGGACGCCATCGTAGGTGGGTGGGGTGACGACGGCGCCCTTGACGACCACGAAGACGTTTGTCGCCGTGCCCTCGGCCACCATGCCGCAGGTATTGAGCATGATGGCCTCATCGTAGCCGGCCCGCGCGGCCTCGGCACGGGCCAGGAGATTGTCCAGATAGTTGAGGGACTTGATGAGGCACAGGGGCGAGGTCTCATTGCGTCGCACCCGGCAGACCTGGGCGGACATGCCCCGGGTGTAGAGGTTCGCAGGATAGCCGGAGAAGGGACGGGCATGGACGATGAGGGAGGGCTCCGCGGCCGGCCGCAGATCGCTGGGAGACCCGCCCGGGCCGCGGGTCAGCATCACCCGCACGGAGGCGTCCTCCATCTGATCCACGGCCAGGGCGGAGAGGATCACCTCGTACAGGTCATCCGCGGACACCGGGATGGGAATCTGCAGCACCGTGGCGCCGTGCAGCAGCCGGTCCACGTGGGCGGCCAGGCGGAACGGTACTCCCGCGTAGGCGCGGATCGTCTCGAACACCCCGTCGCCGTAGAGCAGGCCCCGGTCCAGCGCCGCCACATGGGCGTCCTCGGCCCTCGTGAGGTCCCCGTTAACCCAGATGTACCCTCTTGCGCTGCTCACAGACCGCCTCCGTAGCTGAGAAAGTTGGCCACGATCCGATGGCCGTGCTCGGTCAAGATGGCCTCGGGGTGGAACTGCAGGCCCTCCACCGGCACCGCCTCATAGGCCCTGTGCCGCACCGCCATGATCTGGCCGTCCTCGCTCCAGGCATAGGCCTGCAGGCAGGAGGGCAGGCCCTCCGGGCGGATGACCAGGGAATGGTAGCGAGTGGCGGAAAACGGGCTGCTTACCCCGGAGAGCACTCCGATGCCCTCATGGGTGACCGGGGACGTCTTGCCGTGCACCGGCCTGGGCGCCCGGACTATACGGCCGCCGAAGACGTGGCCGATACACTGATGCCCCAGGCAGACGCCCAGAATCGGGATGCGCCCGGCGAAATGCCGGATCGCCTCATTGCTCACCCCCGCCTCCAGCGGCGTGCACGGCCCCGGGGAGATCACCAGATGCGAGGGCCGTCGGGCCTCGATCCCCGCCACG
>CAYRFY010000215.1:0-11543 GCA_964423635.1 uncultured Armatimonadia bacterium
CGGCGTGATCGCGACCCCAGAACTTGATTCATCTGTGCAGAAGTCGGTGCCTATAGGCATCTAGAGCCCGGCCTTATCCAGGATCGTGGGTACGTGTTTGTCCCAGCCCAGGGGCATGACGTGCACGCCCTGGCACAGCGGCTTGAGGTCCGAGATGAGTTGTGCGCTCATCTCGATGCTCTTCTCGACGCGGGTCTCCTTGTCCGCCAGGGCCTCGATCATCCAGTCTGGCACGGTGACACCGGCCACGTTGGCATTCATGAACTTGGCCATCATGGGGCTCTTGAGCACCACGATCCCGGCCAGGATGGGGATGGGCACCTCGCCGAGCTTGGTCATGAACTGCTCAAACACGCCGGCGTCGTAGACGGCCTGTGTCTGGCAGAACTCGGCGCCGGCTTCGATCTTCTTGAGCAGCTTGTATATCTGCGGCTCGATGGGCCTGGCTCCCGGGTTGACCACACATCCGAGACAGAAGTCCGGCGGGTCACCGTCCAGGGCCTCGCCGTCGATGTACCGGCCGGGGTTCTTGCGGTCGGGATAGAAGGCCATGTCCTTGCCGGTCATCAAGCGTTTGGCCGCCCTCAGGAGGGTGACTGAGTCCAGGTCGAAGACGGGCTTGGCCTGCGGATGGTCCCCGAGCGTGGTATAATCGCCGGTGAGGCAGAGCACGTCCGTGATGCCCATTGCGGCGGCGCTGAGTAGCTCAGACTGCAGGGCCAGGCGATTGCGGTCGCGGCAGACCATCTGCAGAACCGGCGGCAGGCCGGCTTCCTGTAGCTTGAGGCATCCGACGAGGGAGCCGGCGCGCATGACGGAAGACTGGATGTCCGTCACATTGATCGCGGCCACGCGATCCCGGTAGAACTCGGCCTCTTGCACCATATGCTCGAAGTGGTGGCCTTTGGGGGGCGCCACCTCTCCGGTGATAATGAACCGGCCGTTTTTGATTGCTTCCCGCATGCCCACGGGCTGTTCCTCCTTAGCCGTCCCCCGTGGCGGGGGACCATGCTTGCTCTCCACCGCGAGACCCGAGAGGTGTGACATCGCGGCACCTCGCTGAAGAAAGAAACTTCGCCGCCTGGCGGCGGCTTCCTCCCCGGTTCGTCGCGACGGGGCCCGTCGGTCACCGCCTACCAGGCATTGTGCTCATATCCGTCGAACTATCCGCAGGCCTTCGGCGTTAGTTATTCCCATAGGTATGGCAAAGGCCTGTGTGGGCCGCAATGGCCGGCTCACGGGAAGGAAGTGCTCATGTCGCCGCAGGAACTGACCTCGCTGGCGTCCCGCCTGATCCAGAACGTGGAGACCGTCATCATCGGGAAGCGTCCGGCCATCGAGCTTGCGGTGGCCACCTTGCTCTCTGCCGGCCACATGCTCATCGAGGACATCCCCGGCGTGGGCAAGACCATGCTGGCCCGAGCGCTGGCCAAGTCTGTGGGCGGCACCTTCAAACGGATCCAGTTCACCCCGGACCTGCTGCCCTCGGATGTGACGGGGGTTTCCATCTACAACCAGGACACCCGCCAGTTCGAGTTCCGATCCGGCCCGGTGTTTGCCAACGTGGTCTTGGCCGACGAGATCAACCGCGCCACCCCCAAGTCGCAGGCCGCGTTGCTGGAGGCCATGGAGGAGTCGCAGGTTACCGTGGATGGCGAGACCCGCTATCTGAAGCAGCCGTTCTTCGTCGTCGCCACGGAGAATCCCATCGAATACGAGGGCACCTACTCATTGCCGGAGGCGCAGCTCGACCGGTTCATGACGCGCCTGTCCCTGGGCTATCCCACCCATTCCGAGGAGGTGGATGTGCTCAGCCGGCAGATGCGCAGCCATCCCATCGATGCCGTGGAGCCGGTGGTGAGCCCCGAGGAGGTGGTGGCGCTACAGGCGGCGGTGAGAGAGGTCTTCGTCGAGGAGTCCATCAAGGACTACATCGTGCATTTGGTGGGCCAGAGTCGCACCCATCCGGATGTGGAGTTGGGGGCCAGCCCCCGCGGCTCCATCGCTCTGATCCGGGTGGCCCAGGCCACGGCCGCGGTGAAGGGCCGGGACTACGTGATCCCCGATGACGTCAAGGTCGTCGCGGTGCCGGCTTTGGCGCACCGCATCATCGTCAAGCCGGACCGCCGGATCCAGGGGGTGTCCAGCCACGACGTGGTGGACGACCTGCTGCAGGGCGTCGAGGTGCCCCTGAGGACGCTTTCGCCCAATGCGTGAGCTCCACGGAAAAGGACAGCAGGCCGCAAGACCACGGGAGAGGAGGCGGGCAATGAGGATCGGCAAACGCCATGCCCTGATCTGGGGGCCGTTCTTCATCTTCCTGGTTGCGTTCGTGCTCCACGTCAACCAGATGTACGTCATGTTCGCCGCTCTAGGGCTGCTGGCTCCGGTGTCTTATGCACTGGGGCGCCGGAAGCTGGCGGGAATCGACGTGTCGCGCCACGGCAAGTCGGTGATGATCGCCGGGGAGCGGGGAACGGTGACCTTGACGGTGCGCAATGACGGCGACCTGCGCCAGACCTTCGTCCTGGTCCGCGACCGGCTTCCCGACGGCCTCGAGAGCCCCGAGGGCGGGGAGGTCATGGCGGCGGATCTGCCGCCGGGTGGTGAGGTGCCGTTGCAGTATGGGCTGCTGGCCCGGCGTCGCGGGGCGTACCAGGTGGGGCCGCCCACGCTGGTGACCTCCGACTATCTGGGCCTGGCGCAGTTCAGACGCCGGATCGGCGACACCGCGGAGCTCCTGGTATACCCGCGGGCGATCCCCATTCCGGACCTGTGGCCCAAGTCATTGCGCGGCCGGGCGCCGCACAAGTCCAGACTGCGCATGCTGGGCCAGAGCAGTGAGTTCTTCGGCCTGCGCGACTATGCGCCCGGCGACGACATGCGGCGGGTCGCCTGGAAGACTTCGGCCAAGAGGGGCAAGCTGTCGGTCGTCGAGTCAGAGCACACCGAGACCACAGACGCCGTAGTTCTGCTGGACCTGTCGGCCAGGTGGCATGCGGGCGAGGGCGACGGGGCCAGCATTGAGTACGGCGCAGTTCTGGCGGCCTCCCTGGCGGAGGAAGCTCTCCAGCGTGGTGCCAATGTAGGTCTTGTCGCCGACGGAGCCGAGGACCGAAGTGTGTTGATCTCCTCGGACCCGCGCCAGCAGATCGTGCTGCTGGAGGCCCTGGCGCGCGTGGAGCCGGACTGTGAGAGCGGCCTGATGCCGGTGCTGGCCCGCCACCAGCGAGCTCTGACGCCGGGCTGTGTCATCGCCGTCGTGTCACCGGCTACCGATGAGGACGCCGTGCACGTGGCGGGTCGGCTCCGCGCTTTGGAGCATCCTGTGGTGTGGTGCTCCTTGGCGCCTCACACTTTCAGCGGCGGCGAGCCCGATGACGAGCCCGGGTATGAGGCGTTCGTGGGCCGGTTAACCGCTCAGGGGGCGCGCGTGATCCGCATCTACGGCACTACGCCTCTGGAGACCAACCTGTGGAGGAGGGGTCGGCGTGTCCGCCGAGGCTAGCGCGACATCAACGGGACGTCTCAGTCGCAGAGACCGCCGGCGCGGGGAGCGGGCGGAGAACGCGCGCCTGCTGGCTCCGCTGCTTGTGGGCGTGTTCGTGGCCGCACATGCCGCGGTGGCGGCGGTTACCGTCACCACCGATGCACCCATCTACGAGTTCGCCGTGCACGCCGGGGTGACTTTGGCGGTACTGGCCAGCTTCATCGCGGTGCGTACCGGGGCCAACCTGAGCTTCCTGGGCGGAGCGGTGATGCTCCTGGCCTTCACGGGCTACGCCCTGCGCTTCGAGCTCGGCCTCCCGGGGGTCGAAGTCCTCTACCCCACCGAGGTCGTCGGTGACGAGGAGCCCGGACTGGCGACGCTGATGACCTGGTTCCTGGTGGGCTTCTGCTTCATGCAGAGCCAGCGGCAGAACCTGGTCTTCATCTTCGTGCCGGGGCTCTCTATCTTCGGGCTGATGGCCACCCGCAATCTCAACCCGGTGATGCTGGGCGCCTTCATGGTGTTCCTGCTGGCCTCGGTCTTCTGCTGGGGGTACGAGCACTTCCTGTCCATCGCCGAGCGTGCCGGGAAGCTTGCCAAACTGTGGCCGTGGGTTCAGGCCCACATTTCCGGGGCGGTCCTGCTGTTTGCCGTTGCGGCTCTGGGCGCTGGCCTGCTGGGCAATGCGCTGTACTATACGACCCCCCGGATGTACACGGGCTTCGGTCTGCAGCAGCGGATACTCAACTACACCGGTGCCCACGTGCAGGGGTACTTCTTATTCCGCAATGGGTTTGATGTGGGAGGCGGGCCGATCAGGCTGTCCCGCGATCCCGTGCTCAAGGTCTGGGCCGAGGCCCCAAGCCTGCTGCGAGGCCGGGCGTATGACTACTACACCGGACGCGGGTGGCGCCGCAGTACGCGAGAATCGGGGCGTGCCGTCGATCTGGGCAACCGAACCTTCGACGTGCGCCAGATGCAGCCCAGGCCGGAGCCGATGGCTGCGCCTGTCGGCGCGCCGCCGGCGTTCCCTCTGCCTCCCGAGGTCATGTGGGAGCGCGGCGGCGCCGGCCATGCGCTGCCGGTTGGCCAACCGCCCGGTGCCGAAGAGGCCGCAGGGCCCGGCCCGGTACCGCGAGCACAGGTGCCCCGGGGCAGCCCGGCCGCGGAGAGTCCACAGCCGCCGGGTGAGACCGGCCGTCCCTCAAGTCCCCCCGGCCTGGGCAGCCCTACGCCGCCGCCCACGGGCCTCCTCGGCCCGGGCGGGGTGCCCGGGGGCCGGACGGAAGATGAAGACGCCCCCAGTGTGCCGGACTGGGACCTGGCCCCGCTGCGGGGACGCGAGTTCATGATGGAGGCCGAGATCATCGGGAACGCCACGGGCGCCCTGTTCGCGCCCCCCTTCGCCAGGACCGTCCGGATCGTGCCGGGGGGCGGGGTGCTTGGCCGCGTGCAGACGGCGCGTATCGCCGTGGACCACTTCGGCTCGATCGAGAGCGTGTCGCAGATGCAGCCGGGGCAGCACTACGAGGCGCGGTCCCTCCTGCCCGAGTTTCCCGAGGAGACGCTGCGCCGCGCTTCGTTTGACGATCTGCCCGAGATCCTCAAGGACCAGTACATCGACCAGATAGGGATCGAGCCCGCTACGCGCCTCGGCCCGCTCGTGGCGCAGATCACCGCCGGTCTGGACAACGGCTACGACAAGGCCATCGCCCTGCAGCGGTATCTGGAGCGCCATTGTCTCTATACACTGGACGCCCCGCCCACGCCGCCGGGGCAGGATGCCGTCGTGCACTTCGTCACGGAAAGCCGCCGGGGCGCCTGCGACCTGTTCTCCAGTGCCCTGAGCGTCATGTGTCGCATCGCGGGCCTCCCGGCCCGTGTGGCCACAGGCTTCAACCACGGAACCTATGAGCCCGACGAGGGGGCCTTCATTGTTCGCGGCACCGAGGCCCATGCCTGGAGCGAGGTGTACTTCCCCGAGGTCGGCTGGGTCGTGCTCGATCCCGTGGCGGAGCGCTCGCTGGAGCGCGAGGGACTGCTCTCCTTGCTGCGTAGCGGCCACTGGCGTGTGGCGCTGGGCAGGACGACGCGGCAGGTTCTCCTAATCGTCGGCATCCTGGTGGGCCTGTACCTGGTCCTCGGCGCTCTCATCGATCCCCGCCGGCTGCTGGGAAGGCTGGCGCGACGCATCGGCTGGCGGATGAGTCCCATCGACCTGGCGGCCCTGGAGATGCAGGAGCTCCTGCGGCTGGTCTGCCGGCTCGCCGGCAGGCGCTACAGACTCGGGATGACCCCGGCCGAGGCCGTCGCGATCCTCTCACAGGTCCCGGGCTTCGATAGCGACACGACCTTGCGGGCCGAGCTGGGCGCCACGGTGGAGGACTTCTACGCCCTGCGCTACAGTCGCCGGCGCACCGCCGGGCAGGTGTCGACCAGCCGCCGCCGTATGGCTGCGCTGTCCCGTGAGCTGCGGAAAGCACTGCGCAGGGCGCGGCGCACGCGAGGCTTCAGTGGCGCCCCCGGGGCGGCGGCGCCGGCCGGTAGCGAGGGCGGGGCGGGAGCGTAAGGGCCAAGGCCGGGCGCGACCGGTGGTGGCAGACGCGGAGTTCTGTCCGGATTACCCGCTGTCTTCAGGGGTCCCCATGTACCTGTATTGCGACCTGCATGTCCATATCGGCAAGAGCAGTAGCGGGCGGGCGGTGAAGATCACCGCCGCCCACGACCTCACCTTCGAGAATATCGCCATCGAGTGTGCCGAGCGCAAAGGGATCGACATCGTCGGCATCGTGGACTGCGCCTCGCCGCCGGTGCTCGATGACATTGCCTCTCTCCTGGACCGCGGCGAGATGGTGCCGCTGGAGGGGGGCGGATTGCGTTATCGTGACCAGGTCACCGTCATCTGCGGCGCTGAGTTCGAGACCCGGGAGCCCGGCGGCGGGATGTCCCATCATGTGAGCTACTTCCCCGACCTGGACGCCCTGCGGACCTTCTCCGAGGTGATGGGGCGGCATGTTACCAATCGGGAGCTGTCCAGCCAGGCCTGCGGTCTGCCCGCCCGAGAGCTGCTGGCCATCTGCCTTGCCTGCGGGGGGACCTTCGTTCCCGCCCACTGCTTCACCCCTCACAAGAGCGTCTACGGCGCGGCGGCCCGGCGGGCGAGCGAGCTGTTTGGCTCCGGCTGGGATGCCATAAGGGCCATCGAGCTGGGCCTGAGTGCCGACAGTTCTCTGGCCGACCTCATCTCGGAGCTCTCGGACCGCACCTTCCTGAGCAACTCCGATGCCCACTCGCTGCCCAAGATCGGCCGGGAGTACAATGTCCTGGAGGTGGAAGAGGGCACCTATTCGGAGCTTTGCCTGGCCCTGCGGCGTGAGGGCAAACGCCGTGTCCTGAGCAACTTCGGCCTCGACCCGCGGCTGGGCAAGTACCACCGCACCTTTTGCGAGGAGTGCGGCTGGATCGCCACCGGCCCGCCGCCGGTCGACCGTTGTGAGCGCTGCTCCGGCTCCAAGGTCACCAATGGCGTGCTGGATCGCATCTGCCAGATTGCCGACACACAGGAGCCCGTCGTTCCCTCCCACCGCGGCCATTACCAGCACCAGGTGCCCCTGCAGTTCGTGCCCGGCATCGGGGCCGTGGCCTACAGCAGGCTGATCAACCGCTTCGGCAGCGAGATGGCCGTACTGCACGGCACCACCGAGCGCGACCTGGGCGAGACCGTGGGGGCCAAGAAGGCCAGGATGATCGTCCAGGCCCGGGAGGGCACACTCCACGTGCAGGCCGGTGGTGGCGGGCGCTATGGGAAGGTGAAGGCCGAGGAGACCGGGGCGGTGCGCCTGCCGGGCCTCTGAAGGGGCGGCAGGCGGATGAATGGCGAGTGGCGAGTTGTGGGGCGGGGGCCGGTACGCCGCCGGCCGGGCGAATGACGTGAGTGCGGTTCTTTCGGTTCTTTCGGTTCTTTCGGTTCTTTTCGGCCCGCCGGCGTTTGGGTGAGGAAAAGAACATGTGGTCAGAGAGAGCCTGGCATCAGTGCGGTTCTTTCGGTTCTTTCGGTTCTGCCTCCCTTCCAGAGGAATCTGGGCAGGTGAGACTAGGCACCGTGGGATCATCCCCGAGGCACAGAGAGACTTTTTTTCCCCCATCACGGATGCGCGGAGAAGAACCGAAAGAACCGAAAGAACCGAAAGAACCCCGCGGGCGCGAGGCGATGTGGGTTGCGTCCCCGATCCACGGGTTTCACCCGTGGCTATTGTACGTTACCCCTTCGGGGTAGACGGCAACGGCACGGCGAACGGCGAACGGCGGACGACCCACCCGTGGAAGGCTGCAACGGCCAACCTCCGGCGCCCCTTCCGTCACCCTTGAGGTCACCATAACCTCCCCATAACCCTCGCCCACTAGGCTGAAGGCAAGTGCCCCTTTGGGCAGAGCATGGGAAGGGATCGGGCTCGGGGGGACCAACGTGCACGCGGCCGGTGGGTGCCGCCCGAGCTCCAGGTAGCGGATATGGCCAAGGTTGTGATCGTCGAAGACGAGCGCAGTATCGCCGACTCGGTGGCCTATACCCTCAAGCAAGAGGGCTTTGAGGTGGTGGTGGCCTATGACGGGCCCAATGGGCTGGCCGAGGCCCTCGGCGCCAAGCCGGACCTGGTCGTCCTCGACCTGATGCTGCCCGGCATGGATGGCCTCGACGTCTACCGTGCGCTGCGACGCCACTCCTCGGTGCCGGTCATCATGCTCACGGCCAAGGCCTCGGAGAGCGACCGGGTGGCGGGGATTGAGCTGGGCGCCGACGACTACATCGTCAAGCCCTTCTACATGCGTGAGCTGGTGGCGCGGGTGAAGATGGTCCTGCGCCGGGCGCAGGGCCGTGTCGTGCAGGACGAGGAGATCGTCAGAGTGCGCGATCTGGTGGTGGACGCGGCGCGGCGGCTCGTCACGGTGGACGGGCGCGAGGTACAGCTCTCGCCCCAGGAGTTCTCCCTGCTGCACTGCCTGGCCCGCAACCGCGGCCGCGCCCTGACGCGAACGGTGATCCTGCAGCAGGCGTGGGGCGAATCAGACTACATCGACGAGCACACCGTGGATGTGCACATTCGCTGGTTGCGCCAGAAGATCGAGGACGATCCCGGCAATCCCAGGCGCATACTGACCGTTCGCGGCGTGGGCTACAGACTGGCGGAATAGGTGATGGCACTGAACCTTCGATGGCGCATCGCCGGAGCATATGTGGCGCTGATCGCCGCTTTGCTACTGGGTCTGGGCCTGTATCTGCGTGAGGCCTATCGCCGCGATGTCCGGCAGGCTTCGGTGGCACGTCTGGCCGATGAGTGCGGGCTGGTGCGTGAGGTGATCGGCGCCGCCGGGGATGAGAAGGCCGTGGAGGCGACGGTGCGGCGCATGGCGGCGGCCGGCAGGATGCGGATCACGATCATCGCGCCCGACGGCGTGGTCCTTGCCGACAGTCAGGCCGATGCTGGAAGCATGAGCAGCCACCGGGCGCGTCCCGAGATCGACCAGGCCGTGCGCGAGGGTCTCGGAGTGGCCATCCGGGGGAGCACCACGGTGGGGCAGGAGCTCTTGTACGTCGCCCAGAGCGTCGGCCCTGTGGAGCCCATCATCCGCCTGGCCGTGCCGATGGGCGATGTACGCCGAGACTGGGCGACGCGGGGGCGATGCATCACCATCGCCGGGCTGGTTGCCATGCTGATCGCCACCGTGCTGGCGGTGCGCCTGTCGGCGAGCACTACCCGAGCGGTGGTGGACATGGCCCGCATCGCCCGGCGGCTGGGGGAGGGCGACTTGACGGCGCGGGCCCACGAGGCCGCGGGCGGCGAGCTCTCCGCCCTGGCGGGTGCGCTCAACTCGATGGCCCGCAATCTCGCTCTCAGTCAGGAGCAGCAGCAGAGAAGCACCGCCCACCTGCGCTCGATCCTCGCCCAGATGTCCGACGGAATACTGGTGCTCTCGCCCGACGAGGTCATCAGTGTCTTCAACGCCGCCGCCGGCCGGCTGCTGGGCACGCACCCGGAGGCCGCCTTGGGGCGCAGGCTCTCGGAAGTGGCCATGGACTACGAGGTGCAGGAGCTGGCGCGGCGCACGCTGCGGCTGCAAACTCCCGGACAGGCTCGGCTCGGGCCCGGTCGCGACACGGATCAGGCGGTGGTCGCCGCCGCCACTCCCGTGACCTCTCCCGGCGGTGAGCTCATCGGCGTGGTCATCGCCCTGCGCGATATGGCGCAGATCGAGCACATTCAGCAGGTGAGGCAGGATTTCGTCGCCAACGCCAGCCACGAGCTCCGCACGCCTGTGGCCGCCATCCGCGCCCTGGCAGAGACCCTCAGTAACGGGGCCATCGACGATCCCGAAGCGGCGCCGGGCTTCCTGAGCCAGATCGTGGAGAACACCGAGAACCTCTCGCGCCTGCTGGACGACATGCTCACCCTGGCTCGCTACGAGAGTGTGGAAGCCGGGGCCCAGCGCAGCCTGCTGTCCGTCTCGGACGCGATGGCCCGGGCGGCGGCGCGGCTCGGACCCCAGGCGGACGCCAAGAAGATCGGCATTGACATCCGGGTTCCTCCGCACCTCCAGGTGTTCTGCCGGGAGGACAATCTCATGGAGGCACTCGTCAACCTCATCGACAATGCCGTGAAGTACACCCCCGAAGGCGGTCGCGTGAGCCTCGCCGCCGAAGCCATCAACAGCCACGCGCAGCTCACCATCACAGACACCGGCCCCGGCATCCCTGCCGCCCATCGGCAGCGGGTCTTCGAGCGCTTCTACCGCGTGGATCGCGCCCGTTCTCGGGCGCTGGGCGGCACCGGTCTGGGACTGAGCATCGTCAAACACGCCGTGGAGGGCGAAGGGGGAGAGGTGTGGGTCGAGGAGGGGCCTGAAGGCGGAGCGAGGTTCTGCATCGTCCTGCCGCGCACGGAGGACGACCAGACGGCCTAGAAGCCCGGCCGAGAACCCCGCCTTCGCCGGGAGTTTTGCTCTGAGAGCGTCCGCTCCCGTTAAGAGCAGCTCGAAGAAGCTCCCGGGATATCGCGAGATGGACGCTCAGGATGACATATTGACGGCAGAACCGGCTTTTCGGCCGCACCCCCGGGCCGACAGGGTACGCGGCTCACACGCAGGCAGGGTGACACGACTATCCGCTGCCTCCTCACTGCCACTGCAATGCCCGCCACGGCCCCCCCCGACCCCCCCGGCGCTCCTGTTCGGGTCAAGCCGCCGGAACATTACGCCACCGAGCATTGTCTCATAAACACGAACGCACACGCCGGGTCAAGTCTGCACCGGTGCCATGGATCGGTGCCGCTGTGAGGTCAGGCCATGTCGCAACAGCCGCGCCGAGATGCTCAGGAGGTGCTCCGAGAGCTGGCGGCCCGGATGCCCCAGCCGCAGCGGCCCCTCGTCTCACCGCGACGCCGCCTGTGGCGGAATATCCTCCTGTTTCTGTCCGGAGCCCTCATTGCCGTCGGTCTGTGCACGGGCTCGGTCTGTCGCATCTGCCTGGTGGACGGCGATGCCATGGCCCCCACGCTGTGCGAGGGCGACAGGGTCCTAATCGTCAGGGCCGGCGGGGAAGACGGTGTCGCGCGGCGCAACAGCCTGGTGCTCTTCCGTTCGCCCGTGCCGGTCATGGGTAGCCACGATCTGACCGTGAAGCGAGTGGTTGCCCTGCCCGGCGACACCATCGAGGTCCGCGAGGGCAAGCTGATCCGCAACGGCCGCGTCGCCGAGGAGCCCTATCTGCGAGAGCACATGGACTACGTCTGGGGACCCGTGACCTGCCCCGAAAGCCATCTGATCGTCCTGGGCGACAACCGCAATGTCAGCCGAGACAGCCACACCTGGCGCAAACGCGGGCGCGACGGTGTGCTGGAGCCGGCCCCCTTCCTCCCCCGCGAGCTGGTGGAGGGCGTCGCGGCCATGGTCATCTTCCCGCCGGGACGCATCGGAAGCCTGTCTTCACGGTAGGCAAAGCACCTGCTCGGCCCGTCCGTGGAAGCCGCCGGCCGGCGTTTGGGGCTCAGGTGCGTCCGGG
>CAYRFY010000216.1:0-11519 GCA_964423635.1 uncultured Armatimonadia bacterium
GAACCAGGGACTGCCCGTGGTCTGATAGCCCTTCTCGCGGAAGTACGCCAGGCTGCGGCCCTCCACGATGTCGTCACGGGCGTCGTAGAACCAGACGCACTGGATGATGTCCTTGGGGGTGGTCTCGTTCGCCGGCTCGAGCTGCTGGTACGGCGCGTTGTGGAAGGGGTTCAGTGCATCGGCCCACATCATCACGCGCACGTCCGGATTGGCGCTCTTGACGAAGTCGTTCATTCTCGTGAGCTCGTCGGATAGCAGCTCGGCGTTGCTCAGCCCACGCGCTTTGCAGGCCTTGCAGGTGTTGAGCCACCGCGGCTCGTCGTGGCCGATGTGGATGCGGCTCACCCCGAGCTTCGTGGCCGTGTCGGCAAGAGCTTTCCTCATGATCCCCTGCGTCCGCGGGTCGGTGGGGCAGTACGTGATCGCCCCTGCCGGGGCATACTCATAGGAGACCAGCACTTCGCCGCCGGCGGGAATCTCGCCCTCCGGCAGGCGCACGATCCACCAGGGCTTGGCCTCCCACTCGAAGGGGAACTTGGTCTCCCCGGCGATGACCTCATAGTCCTTGCCCCGCTCGTAGGGCGTGCCCTCGGGCGACTTGACCTCCAGGCTGTCCTCCACGTGCACCAGATTGCGCAAGACCTCGTGGCTCGCCCTGACGCGGAGGTTGTCGAACCATGCCGTGCCCGTCCCGTCCTGGATCCGCAGGTAGATGCGGTAGTAGCGGTGCTCGCCGGTGCTCAGCGACATCGACACCGGCTGCCAGTCGCGGGTCCCCTCCATGCGTGGCCCCATCACCGCCGGGCCACCCACGAGCTCGCCTGCTTCGGTGATGCGATAGACCTCCATGTACGCCGTGCCGGTGAGGTCCTGCGTCTTGATGTCGCAGGTGAACCGTGCCGTCACGTTTGCGGGCAGCTCGAAGTCCTGGAAGGTGCGGATGATGCCGTAGGTGTCCCGGTTCAGGCGCAGGGAGGCCGCACCCTCGCTGCTGACCTCCGTGTCGAGGCCCGCGCCGTCCTGTTGCTCCCAGCGGTCGCTGGTCCAGCCCGGGAGGTCGCCGTCGGCCGCGGGTTCCAGCCCCGGATTCTCCAGGGGCTGCTCGATGGTCGTCAGCGCTCCCGTGGTCGCCAGCAACTCCGGATTGCCCTCCGGGATGTCGCCCTCGAGGTCCGCCGGTAGCCGGTCTCGGGCGATGAAGACCATCTCCCGGTCCTGCGCGTAGTGGGCCTCCACACACTGGGGATCAACGGACAGCACCATGAAGCCCCAGCCGAAGCTCTGCACCAGCGGGATCGGCTCGATGTGCAGGGATCGCAGATAGTCGAAGTAACCGCGCACCTTGGCCAGGTTGTCGCCCTCGTCCAGGTGGTAGAAGACGCTGTCTTCCATGACCACGGCATTCATCTTCATCCGGGCCAGGTACCTCGCCCGCTCCAGGTTGTCCCGTGAGGGCATGGCGCCGGACTGATAGGTGCCGCGCAGCCCCATTGCCGGCCAGTCGCGGATCGTAACGGGGGGCACGCGGTACCCACCCGAGCCATCCGGCACGCAGAGCTGCCGCAGGGTCATCAGGCCGTAGAAAGCGTGGGCCGGCCCCTTGGCCAGGATGATGGCGCCCTTGTCCGACACGATCAGCCGGTACCCGTCGCGGATGCCGTCCCGGCCCAGGTCGGGTCGTCTCTCCGCCAGCACGGGGAGGCTCTCGAGGGCACACAGCACGATGTCCGCGTCGGCCACCGCGGCGTCCGCAAGCGCCCCCTCGGGGAGACCCAGGTCCTCGCGGAACAGCTCCGGGTTCACCTCACCGCGGTCCAGGCCGACGAAGGCCATCGTCGTCTCGGCGGTGAGCTTCAGGCCTTCGCCGGCGCCCTCCTCCAGCATCAGCGGCCTGGGGATCAGGTACAGCCCCGTCTGCTCCTCGATGGGCAGCTTCTCAGGCTGTACGCGGCTTAGCTCCAGACGGCTCACCTCGAAGATCGCCTCCGGGACGAGGGTGTAGAAGACGACCGTCACGCTATCATGTCCGGTGAAACTGATGCGGCTCTCCACGAGCTTACCGTAGCCGTGCAGGTACTTGGACGTAACGCCCTCGGGCCCCCAGGTGACGCCACCCGAGTTGATCTTGACCCCGGCGGTCAGCAGGTAGGTGGCCTGCGGATCGAGGCCCTCGATCCGGCGGTAGATGCCGTCCTCGCGGGCCTTACCGACCACGGTCTGCACGTTGTCTCCGGCCGCCCCCTGCGCCACGGTGAACTCCGCCTCCCCGGCGTCGGAGTTGGAGGCCCAGCCATCGGCGACACCGTCGCCGTCGGCATCGGCATTCAGCAGCCACGCCTGCGAGTCGTCTTGCGCCCCTGCAGCTACACAGATCAGGATGATCGCCATCGCCATCAGGTTCCGCATCCGTCGCACTCCCCTCTGATTATAGGCCGCTCTCGGCGCCTCAGTACCCACCCGTCCTCCGCCGTCCGTCTTCCCCGCCGTTCTCCGTGGAACTCCGTGCACTCCGTGTCTCCGTGGTGAAGCCGTAGCCGTCCTCCGCCGTTCTCCGCCGTCCGCCGCCGTCCGCCTTTACTGCCGTTCTCCGTGGAACTCCGTGCACTCCGTGTCTCCGTGGTGAGGCCGTAGCCGTCTTCCGCCGTTCTCCGCCGTTCTCTCCCCTCCCCTCCCCTCCCCGCCCCTACGCGAACCTCGCCCTCTCCCTCTCCAGCGCGGCGAAGATGGCCTCCACATTGCTCAGCGGCACTTCCGGGCCGATCTCGGCCTTGAGCATGAGCCCGCCCTCCGGCGCCCCCAGCACATCGACGGCCTCCGCCACGTGGGCGGCGATGTCCTGCGGCTGCCAGAAGGGGAACTTCTGGCGGTCCAGGTCGAGGTCCACGCAGACCTTTCCCTTGCACTGCCGGGCCAGGTTCTCGAGGCCATTGGCCCCTACCTGCGGATTGACGATATCCACGCCGCATTCGATGAGGTCTGTGATGATCGGGATGATGTGACCGTCGGTGTGCATGTATACGCGGCAGCCGGCCTCCTTGCACAGCCCGTAGATCGCTGCAAAGCAGGGCTTGAGGTACTGCCGCCACTTGGCCGGGCTGATCGGGAGGGCGTCCTGAAGGCCCAGGTCGTCGCCGAAGTAGCGCATGCCGGGGTTCCCCTGCAGGGCGGCTCTGACCTCGCCGAGGTTGTACTCCAGGACGAGATCGATGAGCATCTGCAGCTCGGGGGGCTCCTCGGCGAAGTCGATCATCATCTCCTCATATCCCCGCAGGTACGTGAGGCGCAGGAACATGAAACCATGCGGTGTGCCGGCGCCGGGGGCGGGCGGCTTGTACTCGCGGACCCTCTCACGCTTCGAGATGGGGTGGCCGGTGACGAAGGCTTCGACCCCGTGGTGCACATTGCTCCATACGCAGCCCCAGGGGTCGACGTGCTCCCCCTCCACATAGGTGCCTCCCACAGCATCGTAGTCACGCTCGCCAAGGTTCACCTCGCCGAAGATGCCGGGGTGCTCGGCGACGATCCTCTCGAGGGCTTCGCGGTGCTTCATCCAGGCGGCCGGGAGGATGCCCACACTGACGGGGATGAGAGTCGGATGGTCGAAGGTCATGGCCTTGACGAAATCGTCGGGCTTGCCCATTGATCGCTCCTATGCAGGTAGACGCTGAAGGATGATGCTTTGCGTTGGTCACTCTCCCGTCAACGGCCCGCGTGCCCTACGCTCCCACCTCGAATACCGCCAGCTCGCCCGCGTCCGTACCCACCGCCACCGCCGGGGCGCCGTCGCAGTGCGTCGCCAGCAGCCTCATCGGCCGGCCCGTCATCTGCCCCAGGGCGACGGCGCGGCCCTCGCCGTCCACCGTCCACAGACCGCCGTCATCGCAGCCCACCACGATCCGTCTGGGCTCAGGCAGGTACGCAACCGACCGCGGCGGCGCCTCGAAAAGGAGGCTCCAGCGCGTGGCGAGCCCGCAGTCCAGAGCCACGAGGCTGCCGTCCTGACAGGCGACGAAGACTTCCTGTCTTCCATCCCCATCGGCGTCGCCGATGTCCATGTCGGCCAGGGTCACCGCAGGCGCCTTCTCGCCGGGGATGAACTGGGCGTTGTGCAGGGGCGTGCCCTCGACGTCCCAACTCGTGACTCGGTTGGCTACGCCATTGATCGCCGACAGGATGACCCTCCGCCCGGAGCCATCGAGATCCTCGTAGAAGGTGGTCACCCGGTTCATCGCCGTCCAGCCGTTGACCTGCGTGTGGCCTGGCGGTGTGGCGAAAAACCCATGGCTCAGGCCGAGTGTCTCGCTATTGAGCACCGCCAGATGCTCCCCGTCATTGGGCCAGCGAGCGATGAGCAGGTCCCTGCCGCCCGACGGGCTGTCGATGAGGGTGAACTGCCTCCCCGGGCCCCAGAAGACCGGCATGCGGTGGCACAGTTGACCGTCCGGGTCGAGTATCTCCAGCGTGCAGGCACTGCCCACGAAGGCCTGGGGCTGCCCGCGCAGAAACACGCCGCTGCCCAGACCGTGGATGCCCGGGTGCGCGGCTCGGAACCAGTATTGCTTGCCGGTCTCGTACACCGCGGGGTCCATCTCGGAGACAAACTCCCAGCGCCGGCGCCCTTCGGGCCCGAGGGCGAGCACACGGTCGTCCGCGCACCCTGTCAGGAGCAGTTCGGCCTCCTCCCACCAGCAGGCGGCGCGGATCGGCGAGCCGGTCTCGAGAACCACCCGGACGGGCCGCTGCAGGATGTGTAGGGCCTCGCCGGCCGCCGCGCAGACACCGATGGGTGTGGCAAGCAGCGCCGTCACAGGGGTGCCTAGAGCTGCGCGATACGCCGGGGTGGGTGTTCGCGGCCCCGGCCGGGCGGTTCCCGCTGCCGGGCGCCTCGTCGGCGCCGGCAGCAGTGCGGCCAGCCCGTCGGCCAGGTTCGCCGCGGTGTCCGGGTCCATGCGGGCGGCGTACATCACGTGCGCCCCCGCCGGAAGAAACTGATCGTGAGCCTCGGTGGTGGGGTACTGCCCCGAGCTGGCTTTGTGGCCCTGCATGTCCCTGGCCAGCACGAGACGGACCTCGGTGTCGGCGGTCAGGTCCAGATGCACCTCCCCGGTCACGAAGTCCCAGTCGATGTCGATCGGGTTGTCGGCCTCCACCAGTAAGCAGTCCAGGCCCATGCGGGTGACCGCTCGGCCGTGGAGATGGTCGGCGGCGATCAGGCACAGCTCCCCGTGGCAAGATGCGTAGTCACCGACCGTCGCCAGAGCGGGCTGGGGGAGGCGCAGCGCGGCGGCGTTGGGCGCGATCCGGCGGCAGGCCGGCATTTCCTCGGACCCGCGGGCCCGCTTGCCGATCAGGTGGAAGGCGATGTGCTCGTCCCCGGGCGCCACCGTACCGCACCAGTGGCTCTTGACGAACTGGCCCTGCACCACCGCCGCCCCGTCGCAGGTGTGCAGTTCATAGACATGCGGGCGCACGGGACGGGTTGGGACACCTTCGGGCCGGACCGTCACCGCCTGCAGGCCGACGTAGCACTTGTCCTCCCCCGGACGCCTGCCGATCACCTCAACGGTCAGGACATGCACTCCGGCCCGCAGCACCTTCTGCCCCAAGGGCACGCGGTGCTCCGCCCAGCCCATCTCGTAGTGGTCGAAGGCCTCGACGGCAACCTCCCCATCCAGGTAGATCCGCACGGTGCCGCGGTCGGTGCTGCCGAGCAAGTCGGCGAACACAGTCCCGGCCACCTCCTGCTCGACACAGAACGCCATCTGCAGCCGGTCGCCGATGTCCCGTGACTTGAGCAGGACCACGTCGGAATCCACCAGTCGCGCCAGGCGGTCGGGTGCGGGGAGGTTGGTCTCGCAGGTGGCCTCCAGGGCCGGAAAGCGCACCCAGTCTTGGGGCAGTCTGCCCAGGCGGCTGGGGCCCGGCACCGCGCCGTCCGGGTCGTACAGCCCGTACATCCGCATCCAGCCGTCGGGCACAGGGCGGGAGAAGTCGCCACAGAGCTCGACGCCGTCACCCGAGGGCCTCGCCGACCCCACCGGCTCCCACGTCGTCGCGATCTTCACCCTCTGCCGGCCCTGTCGAAAGCGGAGCCTGTCGGCGAATAGCGCATAGGCGCCACCGCGCAGGGCGATGGTGCGTCGCCACTCACAGAACCCGGCCTGCGGCACGGATCCAACGGCCATGGCCGTCGGCCCGACCACACCCGTGTGGACCAGGCCGGCGTCCAGCCCGATGGCGGGCTCCACCATCCCGTCCACGCCGGTGAGTACCTGGTTGTGGTAGTCCGCAAGGAGGCTCACGCCGTCCAGGCGCAGCTCGAGAACCGCGAAGGTGTGATAGGGATTGCGGCCGGTGCCGTTGTGCCCCTTGAGCTGCAGCAGGTCGCCGGTCTCGTCGCAGCTTGTGCGGTAGCACGCCCACAGGAAGGCCTGCTCGTGGGGAATGGGGCTGCGGCGCGCCTCCCACATGGCCTTTGGCATGGGTTGCACCGTCCAGGTGCCCTCCATCTCCTGCGGCCTGCGTGGCGCCAGTTCCGGGCCCGGCCAGAAGGACTGCCCGAGACGGAAGGCGTCCTTGCTGCGAATCGTGCCGGGAGGCGGTGCCGCGCTCGGCGGCTCTTGTGTGCCCGCATCCCTGGGGTCGGTCGCGCTCTCCTGCCCGCCTCGTCGTTCGCCGGTGCCGTAGGCTCCGCTCTCCGCCATCAACTCGCAGCGACCTAGATAGTACAAGAACCGGCCGTCGCCGGTGAGATGCGCGGCCTGTGTCAGATAGGAAAGCGGCGCGGTAAACAGCGCCCAGTCCGGCACATTGCCCGAGAACAAGATGTCCTGAGTCCTGAGAGCCTGCTGCAGGTTGCCGCTCTCAAGCAGTTCCGTCTCGCCGCTGAGCAGGATGTAGGAGAAGATGGGGGCGAAGTAGGTGTTGTACCAAAACAGATGGTCGTTTTGCCCCGCCAGCCAGGAGGTTTCATTGAGGGTCGAGTAGTACAGCTTCACCGCCGCCAGGCACTCGTCCCAGATGGGGGCGGGATAGTCCCTGGCGAAGTACCTCGCCAGGGCGTACAAAGCCGTGGCAGACCAGTCGCGATGGCGGTCGCCCACGAAGGGCGGTGCCTTGTCGATGCCCAGAACGCCCTCATGTCGGCGGTGCTCGAGCTGCCGGGAGAGGGCATTGGTCACCGCCAGGCGCTCCTCGTCCGTGAAGACCGGGCTCTCCTCTATCAGGTCCCAGAGAAGGACGGTGGTGTGGGCGGCGTAGTGGTACGGTCCGGCCAGCGGGTCCCGCTTGTTCTCGATGTTCTCCTGGTCCGCCGCGTCGATCTCGCGCACGGCCTGCTCGTCGGGAAAGGCCAGGCGGATGAACTCCCGCGCATGGAACGGGTCGCCTGTCATGTAGTACAGGGCCATGCGCCGACTCAGGCAATTCCAGCCGAAGCATCCCGTCGACCCGGCATCACGGGAGGCCTCCCAGATGCAGGCCTCCTCCAGGCTCTCCGGTACACGGGTGCCCTCGGGCAGCCGGATGTCCTGCAGCCAGCCCAGGACAAGGTCGCGACCCGTGGGCTCCCGGACCCGAGTCGCCAGCGCCTCCGCCGCCGCCTGAACCCCGGCGGCATCGCTGCCGCCGACGACGATGGCATTGCGGCCATTGCCGAAGGGGTTGTGTAGACTCTGCAGCACATGGCCGCCGGGGCCGGGATACTTGAGGTCGACGAAGGTGAAGAAACGATCGTATAGCGCGCTGAGTGTGCGGCTGGTGGAGCGGTTCCCCAGCACGATTGCGTGACCGGTCAGGGGCACCCGGGCCTCGGGAGCGTCGTCGGCCACCACAGGCAGCGTCACGCCAAAGGCGCGCCGGACGGCCTCCTGGATCGTTGCCGCGGCCCGGTCGTGGACCCCCGAGGCGGGAGCGACGATGGGGCTGATGGCTCGTCTTCCCTCCACAATCGACGTGGTCAGGTGAAGAGCCTTGAGCCCGGAGTAGATCGGGGCGATCGGTGCCGTGGCGTCGGTGCCCACCGGGGCGTACGGATTCACTTGGCGGTCCCTGCTTTCGCTGGATCGTGAACGTCCTGCTCGCCAGTTTCTCCTGAGGGGCCACAGGACCTTCCACGGAGGAGAAAGGGCGATGCTGCGGGAAGCTGAGGGCGGCCAAAATCGGCGCTGGTCGTCAGGAAGCGGTCATCGTGCCCGCCGCCCTTCGTTCACTGGCTCGCGCCCGGTCTGCTCTCGGCCCTCACGAGGTGAACGCCCTATATGTGGAACACGTACTTCGAACGCGTGCTCGCCGTCGAAGCTCCAGGAGGACCCGCGGTGCGTCTGTCCGTCGTCGGACCCAGCGTGGTCCGTCCCGGCGAGACCTTTGCCCTCAAGCTCGCGGCCCTGGATGCCGACGGCTATCCGTCCCGGGAATGTGAGCGCACCGCCGCCGTCACTCATCGGGGGCGGACGCATGAGGTGGTTTTCCAGGCCGGAAGGCCCGCAGTGGCGACGCTTGACGGATTCTCGGTGCACGAGCCCGGGCTCCATCGCCTGGCGGCGCTACTGGATGGCGTGATGTATCCGGGCAACCCGATCTGGTGTGACGCTCAGACGCCCCGCATCTTCTGGGGCGATCCCCACGTCCATACGGTGCTGAGCGACTGCCACCCGGACACCTGCCGCTCCCTGGACTTCTGCTACATCGCGGCCCGGTATCTCACCGGCCTCGACTGGGTCTGCGCGGCAGACCACGTCTCCACCGGCCGGGGCAGTGTGGGGAAATGGAACGCCCAACGCGCCGCCGCGGCGGCCTTCAATGACCCCCCGGACTTCGTCACCCTCTTGGGCTACGAGGCCTCCCTGATTGGTGGAGCCGGTGGGGACAACAATGTGTACTTCGCCGACGATGCCCCCATGTGGGTGGACGCCTATGAGGGGGGAGACACGCGCACGCTGTCCGAGGCCCTGGCGGAGCATGACTGCATCCTTATTCCCCATCATACCACTCGCACCGGGAAGCACGGCGAGCTGTCCGACCGCACCTACCTCGGCCCCGAGCGCATGCCCGCCGTCGAGATCCACTCCAAGTGGGGAACCGGCGAGTACCGGGGCAACCCCAACCCTCTTAGGAAGGTCCACCCCGGCCCGGCCTACGCCCAGGACCTGCTGTGCATGGGGTATCCGCTGGGCTTCGTCGCCGGCACCGACAGCCACGCTACGATGCCTGCGGGCTACGGCAGGGAACCCTCCCATGTAGGGCAGTTGCCGGGCATGACGGCCGTGCGGGCCCCGGTGCTCTCGCGGCGCGCGGTCTACGACGCGATCGGGGCCAGGAACTGCTACGCCGCCAGCGGCGAGCGCATCATCGTCGACGCCACCATCGCCGGTCAGCGCATGGGGACACAGACTCGCTGGCCCGACCCTGGAGCCCCGCGACCGTTTGCGGCCAGGGTGGCCGCCGAGGCGCAGATCCTCCGCATCGATGTGGTCCGGAACCGGGAGACGGTGTACTCGCAAGAGGGCGATAGCTGGCTGGCTGAGCTGGAATGGGAGGATACCCCGCCGCTCTCCGACGTGCTTCTCCCGCCCGCCGGCCATATGACCCGGCCCTTCGTCTTCTACTACCTCCGCGTCACGACCGCCTCGGGCGCACAGGCGTGGACCAGTCCGGTGTGGTTGGAGGCATAGGCGGCCACAGGCCACGGCCGATGACGGCGGACGCGGAGCGAGAGCACGAGCAACGCCCCACCCCCGAGGAGGCCACTCCATGGACGATCGCAGGCTGCAGAGGTTCGTGCAGCAGCATGACCTCATCTACCACGAGGCCCCACGGTACTGGGAAGACGGTTTCCCCGTGGGCAACGGACACTTCGGCGGCATGGTCTGGCAGCCGCTGGGCATCGAGATCGGGCTGTGCAAGCTGGATGTCTGGGATCGGCGCACCGGCCTCCCGGACAAGGTGCCCTTCGATCGACTGAAGGAGCTGTTCCGTTCCGACCCGCAGCGGGCCAATGAGGAACTGGCCGCCGAGGCCGAGCGCAGCGTGGATTACCCCTACCCCAAGCCGCTGGGCAGGATCAGGGTCGACATCGAGCACGACTTCCTGCCCCTCTACCAGAGCGTCTTCGCCCAGACTCAGCGCCTGCGCCTGTACGAGGCCACCGTGACCTGCCGCTATGAGAGCAACTACAAGGCCACGCGACTGGACTGCTACGTGGCCTCCGACCAGAACCTGCTGGTGGCCGAGGTGCAGGACGAGTGGCTCCACCCGGGCCTTGACTCCAATCGTATGAAGCAGCGCGTCTCGCTGTTCCGCGAGTACGACGAAGTCCTGGGGATGCCCGAGACCGGGGCGCAGGACGGGACGCTGTGGGTGCGCTATCCCTTCCCCGACGGCTTTGAGTACGTGTTGGCGCTGGCCGTCGGCGACATCGCCCATTCGGAGCCGGTGCTGTTCACCAATGAGGCCTGCGTGGAAGTTGAGCTGGACTATCGCGACCGGCAGCCGAAGACCTGGACCATCTACGCCGCCGCCGCGACGTCCATGGACGGCGACGACCCAAAGAGCCGGGCGCTGGGGATCGTCGCACAGGCCAAACATAGCGGCCCCGAGCCTGTGCGCGAGACCCAACGCAGGTGGTGGCAGGGCTTCTGGGCCAAATCCGGCATCGAGCTTTCGGATCGCTTCGCCGAGAGCCTGTGGTATCTATCGCTGTACCAGCTTGCCTCCACCTCCCGGGGCAAGACCGCACCGGGGCTCTGCGGCCTGTGGAACATGCAAAAGAGCCCGCCCTGGCACGGGGACTACCACGGCGATATCAACATGGTCATGACTTACTGGGGGGTCTTCGGCAGCAATCACCTCGAGATCGGTGAGCCGTACTTCGAGACCTTCAGCCGCCTGCTGCCCATCGTCAAGGCGCAGACCCGGGAGCTGTACGGCATCGACGGAGCCAAATACCCCATCGCCACTCTGGACACCGGCGTCGAGCTAACCGGGAACTACTACCGCATCATGCAGTGCACCGGCGGCTTCTATGCCCTGGTGTTCTGGTGGCGCTGGCTATACGAGCAGGATGAAGCGGTGCTGCGGGAGCAGATCTTCCCGGTTCTGGAGGAGTGCAGCAAGTTCTACCTGGGAATCGCGGAGAACCGCGATGGAACACTGTACTTTGGCCCCTCGTGGGCACCGGAGCAGGGGCCCTTCCCGTGCACCAATTCCACCAACGACCTCGGGCTCATCAAGCCTCTGTGGCAGGCGTACGTGCAGGCCTGCGAGATACTGGCAGTGGATACTCCCTGGCTGGGCCAGATCAAGGACGGCCTGGGGAAGTTCCCGCCGTACCCGGTGAAGGATGGGCTGTTCTTGGATTCGTACACCGCCGGCGAGCCGATCGGGCTCAACCACCCCGGACTGCTGGCGATGGTCGTGCCCGGGAATGAGGTGGACGCCGATCACGAACTTGCACAGACCGCGGCGCGCACGATGGAGGCTGTGTTCGACCTCACGATCCGCAAAGGGTTCGAAGGCCGCAG
>CAYRFY010000217.1:0-11490 GCA_964423635.1 uncultured Armatimonadia bacterium
CAGGAAATTCTTCGAGCTGCTCCCTCCGGGAGCGGACGCTCTCAGAATGACACTCTCGGCGAAGGCGGGGTTTTTGGGCCGCACCTCTAGTCCCCGAACCACTTTCGGAACACCGCCGCTATCTCGGCGTTCCGCACCACGTCGATGCTGCCGCAGACCTGGATGCTACGGCAGCCGTTCTCAACCATCGTCGCGATCTCCAGGTCCACCCGCGTGGCATCCTTCTCGGGAAACTCGCCCGGCCGGTCGTAGTACCCCATCATTCCCACACCTCGCTGCCTGGAGTGGTATTTCGCTGCGTCGGCGGAGATCGCTCGGCTGTACGCGGCGATCTTGTCCACCGGCCACAGGGTGTACCAGGCCGCGGTCTGGCCGCAGAGGTCCACATCCAGGCGATTGCCGTACAGAGGCTCGGGGGCGAACACCGGCCAGATGTGGATGCAGGTCCGCAGGCCGGGCTTCTGTGCCCGCGCGTATTGGGCCAAGTCGTTGAGGGTGTCCACCAGCATCTCGCGGAAGAAGACGACCTCCGCCTGCTGCTCGGGCAGGTCAGGGTGCGCTCTCCGGTACTCCGTCAGGAGGCCTTCGCAGCGCTCGCAGTGGCAGCGGCGGTAGTTCTGGTAGCCAAAGCCGTCGAAGGCCAGGCCCCTGATCCCCGGCACTGCGGCGATGGCGTGGATCTGCCCCTTGAGCAGCTCACGGGCGTCGGGGTCGCCGGGGCAGATGATCCTCGTGGTGAGGACTTCGTTGGTGAGCCTGGGCTCGCCGCCGAACTGATAGGGGATCAGGTACTGATTGTCCCCGGCGGTGATGAACCTCAGCGCCGCCTCTTCGTCTTCGGTCATCACCTGTCAGGGCACGGGGCGGTCGGGGTAGCGCTTTCTCCACAGGCCGGCCAGCCCGCCCATGGGGGCGATGCAGGAGTAGACGCCGATCCTCTGCCGGGCGCAGGCGGCCACAATCCTCGCCAGCGCGGTGGGGTCGGTGTTCCACGTGATGAGCTCCTCAAAGCCGACGTCGGCGGCCTGGGCCGCGAAGGCGTCGAGGTCCTTCTCGTCGATGCCCCAGCCGGCGAGGGTCAAACCGGCGTCATCTCCGGCGGGCTGTGCGACGCCGGCCAAAGGAGCCAGGAACAGCGCGACAAGCAGCGGTGTGTGTGTCATCTGGTTGCTGATCTCCGGAAGGGAAGACGGGTGTGTGCCCGGCGCAAAGGCGCTGCCACTTGCGCTGTCGGTTCGCGTCCGCACGTGGCCACACCTCCGCCTGAACCGCCCCGGCCGGTCCTTGCACCCCGGTCGACACCCTCTCGTCTTTGCGGCTATACTTGCGGTGCCGAAGCTCACCGGTGCCCTGCCGGCACCGGGCGCCGCCTGCCCATCCGGCCGCCGGAGGCGATGTTGATGAGCCGTCCGCGATGCCTTGCCCTCTGCACCGCCGTCCTCCTGTGCTGCCCGGCCCTCCGGGCCGCCGACTGGCCCCAGTTCCGCTACGATGCGATGCGCTCCGGGTATACCCCCGAAGCCCTGTCCGCGGGGCTCTCGCCGCAGTGGAGCTACCGGCCCGCCCAGCCCCCTGATCCCGCCTGGCTCGGACTCGACACCCGATTGCCCTTCGACCACGCCCCGCAGGTGGTGGTGGCCGGAGGGCTGGTGCTGTTTGGGTCCTCGGCCGATTGCTGCCTGCGAGCCCTGGACGCCGCCAGCGGTGAGGAGCGCTGGCGGGTGTTTTCCGATGCGCCGTTCAGGTTCGCCCCGGTAGTCTGGGAGAGGCGGGTGTTCGCCGCCGGAGATGACGGGATGCTGCACTGCCTGAACCTCGGCGACGGCGGTGTCCTGTGGCGCAAGCGCATCGCTCCCGGCGATGACTGGGTCCTGGGAAATGGGCGGCTGATCTCGCGGTGGCCCGCCAGGGGCGGCCCGGTGATCCACGACGGCATCCTGTACGTCGCCGCCGGCATCTGGCCCTCGGAGGGTATCGTCGTTCAGGCCCTGGACGCGGCGACTGGCGATCTGCTGTGGGAGAACGACGCCGCCGGCTACATCGAGATGGACCAGCCGCACCCTACGGCCCGAGCCAAGAGCGGAATCTCCGCACAGGGGTACCTCACCGTAGCGGGAGAAGCGCTCTTGATTCCCACCGGGCGGGCAACGCCGGCCTCGCTCAGTCGCAGCGACGGCGCGCTGCGGTATTTCCGCCTCCAGGAGTACAGCGGTCGCGGGGCAGGCCCCTACATCTCCACTGTTGGGGAGTGGTACTTCAGCGAGCTGGATGCCTTCCGGGTTCACGACGGCCAGCGCTTCTCGCGGGGGATTCCTTCGGAGGCGATGGCGGCCACTCCGGGGACGATTGTCTATGCCACCCCGGGAAGCCTGGCCGGGATCGCTCCGACGCGGATCTTCGTCGAGGAGCAGGGGGTGGACCGGCGTGGCAACCCGGTGCCGAAGTTCATGCCGGGCAAGCCCGACTGGACGGTGGACTGCCCCGGCCCCCGGGGCCGCTGCCTGATCGCGGCGGCTGACACCGCCGTCGTCGGGATTCCCGGCGACGCCACCACCGGCCCCGACCGCGTGGTCCTGATCGACATCGCCTCGCGACAGGTGACGGGCTCGTTCGAGGTGGAGGGGGTGCCTCTTGGTCTGGCGGCGGCGGACGGACGGCTCTATGTGAGCACCGACCGGGGCGTCATCCACTGCTTCGGAATGGGCGGTGGGGCTCCTGCGGCGGTCGTGGGTGGTACTCCGCCTCGACCAGACCCGGCGACCGGCACCGTCTACGCCCGGGCCGCCGAGGAGATTCTCCGCACCACGCGGGTGGAGAAGGGCTACTGTGTCGACGTGGACTGCGGCGACGGCGGGCTGGCTCGGGAGATCGCCCTGCGTTCCGAATTGCGGGTGATCGCCCTGGCCGGCGACGCCGCGTCGGTGGCGGCCGCTCGGGAGACTCTCACCTCCCAGGGGCTCTACGGCACGCGAGTGACGGTGCTGCAACGAGACCCGACAGACACCCGCCTGCCCAACAGCCTGGCGAACCTCATCGTGTCGGGCCGCAGTGTCCTCGTTGGTCGGGCTCCGGCCGGCGATGAGCTGCAGCGGCTACAGCGCCCCTATGGTGGGGCCATCTGCCTGGGGAAGCCGGGGGAGATGTCCGTTGCCCTCAGCGGTCCGCCGCCGGGCGCCGGAGAGTGGACGCACCAGTACGCCGCGCCCGGCAATCCGGGGGCGTCCGAGGATGAGCTGGTTCGCGGCCCTCTGGGGGTCTTGTGGTTCGCCGACAACACCTTCGAAATGCCCTCCCGCCACGGCCGCGGTCCGTCGCCGCTGTTTGCGGACGGGAGGCTCTTCGTCGAGGGGATCGACGGGCTGCGCGCCATCGACGCCTACAATGGAACGATCCTGTGGGACTACCCGATCCCCGGCGTCCTGAAAGCCTACGACCAGGAGCATCTCAACGGCGTGGCGATCACGGGGAGCAATATCTGTATCGCGGACGGCTCTTTGTATGCGCGCGTGGACAATCGCTGCCTGAGGCTGGATGCGGCGACAGGCGAGCTGGTGTCGACCTTCGTCGCTCCTGCGGGGCCGGATGGCGAGACCCACGACTGGGGCTACATCGCGTGCGCGGGCGGGCTGTTGTTTGGGTCGTTGTACAACGAGGCGCATCAGGTGCAGTTCGCCTATGGCACGTCCGACATGAGCGGGCTGTTCAGCGAATCGCTGCTCTTGTTCGCCATGGACGCTGAGACCGGCGAGCTGCGCTGGACTCACACGCCGAAGGCCTCGGTGCGCAACAACACCCTCGCGGTAGGGGCCGGACGGGTGTTCTTCATTGACCGTCCGATTGCGGTCAGGGACCGCAGGAAGGGCGACGATACCGAGCACCCGCCGGGGACGCTGCACTGCCTGGATGCCGCCACGGGAGAAGAGGTCTGGTCGGTGGCGGAGGGCATCTACGGCACGATGCTGGCTTTGAGCCAGGAGCATGAAGTCCTGCTCATGAGTTACCAGCACACCAACTTCCGCCTGTCCTCGGAGCTGGGTGGGCGTCTGGCGGCCTTCAGGGCGTCAGACGGAGCGCCGCTGTGGGACATTCAGGCCGCATACGTTTCGCGGCCGCTGATCAATGACCGCACGATCTACGCCCAGCCCGGCGCGTGGGACCTGCTCACCGGAACGCGTCTGGACTTCAACTTCAGCCGCTCCTACGGCTGTGGGACGATTGCCGGCTCCCGCCACCTGCTGGCGTATCGGTCGGCCACCCTGGGTTACCGGGACCTGACCCGGGATCTGGGGACAGAGAACTATGGCGGCATTCGGCCCGGCTGCTGGATCAACGCTTTGCCTGTGGGCGGCCTGCTCCTGCTGCCCGAGGCCTCGCAGCGCTGCATCTGCAGCTATCTGATCAAGGCCACCTGCGCCCTGCAGCCCTACGGGGTGCGGGCGCCACGCATCCAGCCCCCCTCCGCTTCCTCCGGCAGGCCCATCACCGTGCAGCTTCTCCCCGACGATCCCACCCACCGGGTGCACTATACGCTGGACGGTTCCTCACCGAAGGCGTCCTCCGCGATCTGCGATGGCCCGCTGACGATCTCCCGCTCGGCAACCGTCAATGCCCGGGTGATCCACGACGGTGTTCCCGGGCCAATCAGTACGGGCCACTTCACGGTGGACCCGGACATCCTGAAGCTGGATGGCCCCGCCTGGCGGGTGCACGACACTCCGGGCGCCGGCCCCCCTCAGAGCAAGTGGGTGGTGAGCGCCGGCATCGTGGCGGAGATGTCCAACCACTACAAGGGCGAGGCCGCCGACGAGAGCGCGGACACCGACCGTCCCGGTACCTACAGGGAGTATCTCCCGGCCGCCGGGGCCTCGGATGGCGAGCTGAGCTTCGAGATCGCCTCCGATGACGATGACGGCCTGGGGGTGGCCGTGCGTTTCGCCGACCCACAGCATCACTATCTGTGGGCGATGGACAGGCAGAGGTCTTTCCGCATCCTCGCGCGCAAGAGCGGGGAGCAGTACAAGGTCCTGGCCCGTAATGCGAAGGGCTTCGCTCCCGGCAGGTGGTATGGCGTGCGCATCCTCCTGCGGGGGGCGCGGATAGCGGTGTTCGTGGATGGAGAGCCGGAGTTTGATCTTGTGGACGAAGCCTTGCCGGCGGGCGGCTTCGCGCTGTACTCGTGGGGGAGCACGGGAGCGAAGTTCCGGAATCTGAAATGGCGCCCGGCCGGGTAACCGGCGCAGCCGGCGGCCACTGCCCTCACAGGAGGCACCCATGCCCAGAATCAGCCTGACCGCACACCTGGCCGTCGTGGCGCTGGCACTCGGCGTCTGCAGCGCCCGGGCGCAGTTGGTGACCGTCATCGACCGCGGCTTTGAGATCTCCACCCCGCGCCTGAGCGCCACGGTGATTGATGGGGTCATCGTGGGCCTCAGCGATTCCCGGACGGGTGAGGTCCATGCGGACCGCGCCACGGACGACCTGAGCATGCCCCGGGGGGTGGGCCACATGGCCGGCAATGTCGCCGCCATGCAGACCCTGCATTGCCCGTGGGGCAACGCTCAACTGGGCCAGGACATTCCACCGGGCCAGGCTTTTCCCACCATGCACTTCCCCTCGCCGGAGGGCACGTTCTCGTGTGAGCAGATCCCGGGCGGGTTGAAGGCGACCTGGACGGGGCTGAGCAATGGTGAGCAGCAGTTCCCGGAGGAGAGCCTGACGGTGGAGTGCCGGGTGGACGAGAGCGGGCAACTGCTCTACCGGGCCGGGGCGAAGAGCGACACAGCGGGCGTGTACGGCGTGCAGGTGCCGCTGGCCAATCTGCACCCCGAGCACGCCTTCTACGTGGCCTCCTTCGGCGGCGTGATGTACGACAAGACCAACCGGCCCGGCCTCATCACCCTGGGTGGCGCCCCGTTTTGGGAGGCCTCGGCTATCGCGGCGGAGGGCAGGGAGGGCAGCCTCTGTGTGTGGGTGGAGGACCCCACCTTCCGGCCCAACTTCTGCTTCCTGAACTGGTCCGGCCGGAGCTTCTCCGCCGCCATCGAGCACCTGAACCTGATGCCGTACGAGGCGCACACGGGCACCGAATCGATCACCTGGCACCTGGACGTCTTCCCCGGCGGCTGGGTGGATGCCATGACGCCCTACAGGAACTGGTATGCGGAGGCTTTCGCGCCGGAGATGGAGATCCGCGCCGCCACCACCTGGGCCGACAAGATCAGAGTCATTGTGGACCACATGTCCGGCGGGGAGGAAGCCTATCGCGAGCTGGCCGCGAACTTCGACCCGGAGACGGTGCTCCTGCACAACTGGAACGCCCGGGCCCCCGAGTTCGATCGCGAGCTCCCCGACTGGACGCCGCGGGCGGGCTTCGCGGACAGTGTGACGCTCGCCCACCGCCACGGCTTCCGCACCATGGCGTATGTCAACACCTACTGCATCAACTATCGGTCTCCCGCGTTCATCCGTGACGGGGTGCAGGACTTCGCCCTGCTCCGCAGTCATGGGAGCATCTCCGGGTACCGCGAGCAGCCTCTGACCTGGGAGGACATCAAGCAGGACCAGCTTCTCTACCTGGACCCCCTGTCCGCGGGCTGGCGCCGGTACCATACGGAAATGATGCTCAAGTGGCGCGAGGAGACCGGCTGTGACGCCAACTATGAGGATGTGGGGGGCACGGCGGGCGACTTCGGCAATGGGGTGATCGACGGGCTGTCCGGGGCCCAGGGCGGGACCCAGCAGTTCCGCGAGCTTCTGACCCGCAACCCGGAGGTGCCGATGGCTTCGGAGTATGCTCCCGAGCACATGGCCTTCGCGGTGCGCTGGCCTCTGCGCTATCAGCAGGTGTGGGGCAATGAGGCCACCCGGGTGTGGTGGATGGAGCACCAGCGGCCGATCTCGGCATACATCCACGGGCCGCAGGCACGGGCCTGGGTGCCGGTGATCCAGGCGGAGTCCGACTTCGCCCGCCATGTGGTGGCGGCCTGCTCCGACGCTCTGGGCGGAGTGGCGCAGATCGCCGGGACGACGGCCGATCTGGGAGCGGTCGCGGGCATGGGCTATCACATGCGTACCCGGGCCCAGCTTTTCGCCGGCCGCGGGCTCACCCCGGTGTTCCCCAAAGAGCGCTGGGGGAGTGGTGTGGCCTGTCTTTACGAGGACCGCGAGGGGCGGCGGTACCGCTATACGGTGTCGCCCACCATGCAGGAGCTGACGGCGCCCGACGGCGTCTTCTACCAGCGCATCACCGGGGTGAACCAGGTGCAGACGCCTCTTACCCTGCCCGGCTGGCCGGCCGCGGCGGAGGGCAAGCTACTGGGGCTGAACCCCGCCATCCGCTACGCTCTGTGCCGCGGCGGCCACGACCGCACGAAAGTGCAGGTACTCAATCTTCCCGAGGGCATCCGCATCAGGCGCTACGAAAGCAATGCCCTCCGTACTGTCCTGGCGCTGGAGCCCGTGGACGAGACCGGCCCCCGCAGCGGTCAGGTCGCGCTGCGCACCGAGGGCAAGTTCCACACTCTGCTGCTCAACGATGCGCCGGCGGCCCTGCCCGCCGTGCCCGAGGGGGCAGGGCGCAGCGAGGTGGCAGAATACGCGGTCGAGTTCCCGGCCTATCTGACGTTCTTTGAGAAGAGTGCGCCCGGGGTGCCGATCGGCCAGGCGCTGGGAGACGGCCTGGAGCGCGGGCGCTATATCGCCATGGAGAGCGGTCTGGAACGGGGCGGCGAGTTCGTCATCCCCTTCCGCGCCAACTGGCCGGTCCCGGGGGACAGGGAGGAGACCTTCTTGTTCCTCAACTGGGGCAGCGAGTGCGAGGTCACCTTGGATTACGTGGCCCTCGTGCCGGACGCGGAGACCTCGGTGGAGGTCTTCGTGCGCAACCGCCAGAGGCGCTATGGCAACGGGGGGATCGCGCGGCTGTATATCAACGGGCGGGAGACGTATGCCGTCGATCTGGGCCCCCGGCCCAATCCGGACTTTACAGAAGGCATGGACCCGGCGGAGAAAACGCTGTGGGACACGGATGTCCACGGCTGGCGTGTGCCCCTGGGCCACCTGGCCGGGCAGCCGGTGGCCATCACGATTGCCACGGACGCCAAGGGCTCCAACAACTCCGACGAGCTGTGGTGGACGCGGCCGCGCCTGGTGCACGACGCCGGGCAAGAGCCGCAGGTGCTGCACATGGGAGAGGGCGGTGGGGCGGGAAACTAGAAGAGCGGCCGAAAACCCTCTTTCGCCGAGAGGGTCATTCTGAGAGCGTCCGCTCCCGAAGGGAGCAGCTCGAGGAATCCCCTGACATTGAAGAGATCCTTCGCTATCTCACTGCGCGAGATCGACGCTCAGGATAACGTTTCCACGGCAGGCCCGGCTTTTCGGCCGGGCTTCTATCCGCCACGCCCAGACCCTCGTTGCCCCGGTCGCTGCGCCGGGGCGCGAGCGGGCTTCCGGACCGGGCGAGCTGCGCCTCAGGGGCTTTCCAGTAGCCGCCGGGCCCGGGCCCACGCCTCCTGCACGAACACCGCCGGGTCCTTGAACCTCGAGTTGGCGATGCCGGCCTCGAGCAGCAGATTGCCGGAGTACCCCAATCCGCGGAGCAGCTCCATCAGCAGGGCCCAGTCGATGTCGCCCTCGTAGGGCAGGACGTGGGTGTCCTCGCCGCAGTTGTCATGCAGGTGGACGGTCAAGAGCCTGGGGCCGTGTTCAAGCAGCTCCGGGAAACCGGCGCGGTTCACGTTCTCGTGTCCCGAATCGTAGCAAAAGCCCACGGCCTGCGGGTCCGCGGAGGCCATCACGCGCTCCAGCATCACAGCATAGGCCTGCCCCCAACTGTTCTCCAGCGCTATCCGCACCCCCCGTTCCGAGGCGTACCGCGCCAGCCTCTCCACGCTTCTGATTCCCTGATCCATCATCTCCCGCCGTCGGTCGGGGTCGTCGACGGTGTTGAGGTGGACCACGACGATGCCCACCTGAAGCTCGTGGGCGGCCTCGATGGCCGTCTCGCAGTGGCGCACCGATGCCTGCCGTTCGGCCTCAACGAGTGAGCAGAGGCGGTCGCCCTCCGGGAAGGGAGCGTGGACCGAGTCGATGCTCAGACCGTATTGCTCCGTCAGTTGCCGGATGCGGCGCCGGCCCTCGGGTGCGTCGTAGCCGGAGTGCTCAGGTCGGGCACCCAGTGAGATGCAGTCGAACCCCGCGCCCCGTATCAGAGGCTGGGCTTTGGCGAAGGGCAGACAGTAGTCGATCGCGGCACAGATGGCAGGGCGCATGGATAGACCTCCTCATGTCCCCTGTGGACCGGGTTTCGGCGGCCGTTGCTCCCGCTTTGCGGGACCGTATCCGTTGACGCCGTCGCCGTTGACTCGCGACCCGCCGACTCGCGACTCGCCGACTGCCTTTCAATGGAATATCTGGTAACCGGCGAACTGGAAGACCTGGCTTACCAGGGACCATACGGCGCCGGTGAGGTAGTCGCCGATGATGAGGCCGAAGAAGAGCGGGATCAGGCGGCGATAGGTGCGCTGCCCGCCGTAGCGGACGACGAGGGACTTAATCAGCCAGGTGATGAAGAAGGGTAGCCATATCCAGACCAGCATCGGGCCGGCGCAGTAACCCAGGGGGTGGAGGCGGAACCAGGTGAACCGCATCTGCAGCGCCCACAGGCCCAGGGTCAGACCCGAGGACGCGATGACGGCGATCCACCGTTGCCAGGAGAAGGATTGCCCGGCGGTGAGCACATTGCCCAGCCAGCCGTACATCTCCGTGCCCGTCCACCACGAGTAGCCCAGACACTTGCTCACGACGCCCTCGCGGTAGCCCACGTGGAGACAGGCCCAGGGGCCGGCGATGACCGAGAGCCCGGTGGCCAAGACCAGGGGCCACAGCAGGCTGCGGGGTGGCAGTGAGGCGGCGTGCCAGATGCGCAGGCTCTCCAGTTGGGCCGGCATGGCGTGGCTGCGATTGGCGCGCCACAGCCAGTGGTTCATCGCCGCGCCGATGAGGTTACGTCGACCCACGAGGCTGCTGTCCACGAGCGTGAAGCTGTCCATGGGCTCGACGCCCCAGATCGTGTGTTGGCTCCCGGCTTCCGCCCGGATGCGGGTGATGGAAAACGCCACCAGCAGGTAGAGCAAGACGGCGATTAAGGCGGGCAGGGCCGTCATGCCCAGCGCCATCCAGAAGACGACCAGGGCCACGAGTCCCGCCAGCAGCCCCCAGAAGGCCGCCCGGTACGGCAGAAGCTCGTCTTCATCGCCCAGCGACCCGCCGCTCAGCAGATTGCCCAGCAGGCGCGACCACTGGTGCCGGACGAGGTACAGGCTCAGCAGGGCGTGGGTGAGCCAGGCACCCACGCTCTGGTCGTCGGTGAAGGGGTAGCCCGGCACCTTCGCCAGACCCACGTAGTAGCCCAGGACGCTCTGGGCCTTGATGAACAGGAAGAAGAACCAGCAGGAGAACAGCACGTCGGTGGGGACGAAGTAACACAGGCCGATGGCGAAGGGGTAAAAGGAGTACGGCAGGCTGATGAGGTTCCACGGCGGCGTCGTGAAGCTGAGCCAGCGCGTGCGGGTCTCGAAGTGCGGCAGGGCCGGGTAGAGCGCGGACAGCCCGTTCAGCGTCCCGCTGAGGATTGGTAGCACGATGCCCGCCCACAGGAGCCAGGAGCGGTAGAAGTCCGCCGTCTCCACACCGACCATCGCCAGCGGCAATCTGACCACCGGGAAGCTGAGCTTGGTCTCCTCAATCCAGGCCTTGCGGACCAGCACATTGAGGCACAGCAGCGTCCCGAACAAGACCAGCATGAAGCCCATCCACACCGCCAGCGGAACCAGCCACGGCACGAACATCTCCTTGGAGTAGAGGCTCACGCCCCCATCCATGAAGGCCTCCAGCGCGTGCCGGTCGCGGACGATGGCCCAGTCCGGGATGTAGGGGAGGATGGTCTCCTCCCAGCGGTTCTCCGGCCTGGCGTAGGGCACTCCATAGCTGAGGGCGCCGATGAGGTTGATGGCGAAGTCGTGGGTCGCCACGGTGCACGAGATCGTGAGCATGACGTAGATGACCAGCAACTCACCGGTGGAAAGAGCCCAGCTTCGCCGCACCACCCGCAGCAGGGCATTGAGAGCCAGCAGGAGCAGCAGGAACACCACGGGCGTGACGAACAGGGGGTTGAGCGTGAGGATCATGTACCAGCGCAGCTCGGCCTGGATGACCCAGTAGGCGTTGAGGGGGATGAGGGCGAGGCCCAGCAGCACGGCGCGCGGAGTCACCGCGCGCGGGCGAGGGGCCTGGGCCGCTGCGAGTGCCGGTGGGCTACTCATCGGGCAGGAGACGGCGATAGGTGATGAGAGTGCGCGGTGAACATGGATCGCAAGGCACTTCGTTGGTTCTCCGTGTGTCGGATTGGGAGAGGTGGCACGGCGAACGGCCAACGACGAACGGCAGACGGCGCCGCTCCCTGCGGGTCCCGCGAGGCGGGACCCGCTTTCC
>CAYRFY010000218.1:0-11468 GCA_964423635.1 uncultured Armatimonadia bacterium
CTCTGGTCGGTTTCGTGGAGCGTGGGTACAACCTCCGGGGAGGAGGGGCCGTGCTTGTGGAACACATCATCGGTGCTCCCGAGCTGGACGATCGTGAACTCAGGCTGATACTCCCGGGCGATGCGCAACGCGATCTGCTCCACCTCGGCGTCCGTATTGCTCTCGGCCACTCCGGGAATGTCGGCATGCCGCGCCAGCAGCTCGGCCCCGGTGTAGCCGCGGCGCCCGACGCCGGCACTGTGGTAGCCCTCGGCACGGAGCAACTCGAACAGGGTCTCGCAGCGGAAGTCGTCGGTGAACGCGCCGATCTGGTGCACGGACTTGTCGACACCCGAGACCATGGTGGCGAAGTTCACCGGGGTGATGCTGGGCATGACGCTGCGCAATAGCATGCAGTGGGCCCGGCAAAGGGAGTCGAGATAGGGCATCTCCGCCCGCCACCGCTCCAAGATGGTGTACCCCAGGGCATCGGGGGCGACGACGGCAATGCGCTCGGTGCCGGCGAGGGCCTCGACGAGGGGGAAGATGGGCTCCGCCTCACATTGTGCCGGGGCGGGCAGGCCGAGAATAGCGCTGATGGTGGGTGCAAGGGAGGTCATGGAATGCTGCTGCATGGCTGAATGTTGTCCATTCCTGTAGAGGCGCTCCGCCGCGACAGCGGGTCATTGCCAAGACCGTTCCGCCTCCCGCACGCCCCCACCTCCCTTCCTGGCCTGACAAGGTCTCATCTGGTCTCGGCGCGAACCTGTCCTGCTCTCACATCCACTCGTCCCGACACCGCTCCCGGAGGACTTTCATGCCCCGCCATCTGCCACTGTCCATCTTGCCCGCACTCGTTCTCTGCGGCGTGCCCGCCTCCGCTCAGGACGGTGCCCCGGCGCTGCCGGGGGCCTCTGTATCCGTCGATTCCACCTTCCCCGGTTACTCGTCGGGAGTGCTCGCAGACGGCAAGTGGATCGCGCCCGGACAGGAGACCACTCAGGATACCGGTAGCCCGGATCGCCTGGGCAACTGCGGAAACACGTGGGTCTCCTCGGCTACGGAGGGCGTGGAGCACTGGGTTCGGCTGGACTGGCCTGCGGCAGTGGAGGTCGGCCGCGTCACCGTCTGGTGGGCGGGGGACCCCTGGTTCCCGCAGGCCTTCCGAATCGAGACCCTCAGCGACGAGTCCTGGGTTCCGGTGACGGCGGTCGGTAAGTGGTTCTCGGCCACGGAGCGCCGCAGCGTGTTCACCTTCGCTTCGCTGCGCACCCGGGCCCTGCGTGTGTTGCAGCACCCCAACGGTAGCGGCGAGCGGGGCCTCATGGCCTGCCAGGAGGTGTCCGCCTTCGCTCCCGCCGGCTCGGAGCCCGGGGTAGAGGGCGCCCGGGAGCTCTCCAATGAGGAGCTGCGGGCCATCGAGCCCTTGGAGCTGGAGCGCAACATCGCCCGCTTACACCTGCGCCAGCCGGGGAGTGTCGATGCCGTGGCATGGGAGGATCGGCAGATAAGAGAGCTCCCCGGCCTCAACGACGAGGACCTGCGGACACCCGTGGAGGCCGAGACCTGCGGGTTCGTGTGGCCGATCCAGCATGTGATCGATGGGGTCACACTGCACTTTCGTAACAGCTTGCCGGCCGCGGATGCCGTGGCCTTCCTGGCAGGGAACGGGGAGGACTGGTTCGTGCCCGACGGCCTGCGCCTGGAGACCTCCGCGGAGGTCTCCGAGCTGCGGCTGCGCTTCGAGCCCACCGCCTGCGACCGCGTGCGTTTCTCGGGCCTCGGCGGCCTGAGCGAGGCCCAGGTGCACCGTTACATCCCCCCCGACCCGCACACCTGGCCGGAGCGACTGGTCAAGGACAACCTGCTTGAGAAGGAGCTACTGGCCTCGGGTCGCGAGGCCTCCTACGAACAGCTCTGCCGGTATGCTCTGTCCATGCGGCCGGCCCATGCCCTCTTGGGGCTCAAGGACGCGCCGAGCGAGGTGGGCGTCACGTGGGACGGCAAGCTCATCTCGGACCGCCCGCTTAGCTTCGCCTTCGGGGAGCACAAGGAGGGTTTGGAGCGCTACCCCGACACGGTTCGCCGCGTCCTGATCGATGGCTGGCTGCCGGCGACCGTAGTGACCGGGCAGATGGGGGACCTGCAGATCTCCCAGACCGCCTTCATCTCCTTCGCTGCCGCGGGCCGCGAAGCTCCCGCGCTGTTTTCCCGCATTGAGCTGCACAACCAGGGCGACGCGGCCCTCGATCTTCCGCTCTGGGTGACGGTGCGCTGCCCCTCCCCGGCCGGACTAACCTTCGCCGACGGACGCCTGCTGGAGGGAGACAGGTGTGTGCTGGCGGTGCTCGGGGGCGCCGGGGAGCACGCAGGCAATGGGGGGGTGCGTATCGATGTGCACCTTCCCGCGGGTGCCACGGCAACGGTGGACCTGGCACAACCCCATGATGTCGGCCGGGGCCTCGCAGAGCCCGCGGCCTACAGCGCGGCGCGCTTCGACGTCGCCCTGGCAGACCTGCGGGCCTATTGGAGCGAGCTGCTGGCTCCGGCGATGGAGCTCTCGCTGCCCGAGGAGCGGCTCAACCGCATGTACAAAGCGGTGCTCACCCAGGTCTTCATCAATGCCGATGGCGATGTGATGCCCTACGGGTCGGCGCCCTCGGTCTACGATGGCAACCTCTACGGGGTAGAGGAGAGCTTCGCCATGCTGGCACTGGCCTTCTGCGGCTTCGGCGACGACGCCCAGCGCTATCTGGATGGCACCTATCTGACCCCCGAGTTCCTCAAGAAGGTCGATGAGTACAAGGTCTACGCCGATCGGCACCAGCAATACCGCAATGGACTGCAGCCGCATTACGCGGTGAGCGCCTATCGGTTCACTCGCGACGACGCCTGGATCCGCAGGCACCTCCCACTGTTGCGGGACTGCGCGGAATGGACCCTGCAGCAGCGGCGCCGGACGATGGTGGAGGAGGGTGGCGAGAAGCCGCTGCACTGGGGACTGCTGCCCAAATGGTCCTATGGCGGGGACATCTCGGAACTACAGTGCTACGCCCTGTACGCCAACTTCGCGTGCTGGCGCGGCATGCGGGACACCGGCTGGTTGCTGGGGGAGCTGGGAGACACGGAGGGGGAGACGCGCTATCTGTCCGAGGCCGAGGCCTATCGCCAGGTGCTGGACAGCGTGGTCGCGGCCTCGTACCGCAGGGACCATGAACCGCCGTTTCTGCCACTGCGGTTGTACGCCGACGAGCCCGTGGGCAATGACTACTATCAGCTCTTCGCGGGAGTGCTACTGGACCTGATGCCCTTCGCCCTCGACGGGGAGGCGCTGGGCACCATCACCGACTACCTCGAGGAAGCCAACCTCACCTTCTGCCGCATGGCCCGGTTCCGCAGGGATGTGGGCCCCGGCGGTCTGGACGGCCTATACGGTCTGGGCTATGTCCTCACCAGGCTGCATCAGGACAAGATCGACGAGTTCCTGCTGGGGCTGTACGGCTACCTGGCCTTCAACATGGACCGGGGCACCTTCGCCTCCCGCGAGACGAACCTGATCTACTCAAGCGATCTGCACGTGCGCTCCAAGTACAAGGTCCCGGACATGAGCGACCCGATTCCCTGCTCCGCCGCCGTGGCTCTGCATTATCTGCGGAACGCTCTGGTCAGTGAGGAGATCGGTGGTCCCGGCTTGCCTACCGGCGATTTGCTTCTGCTGGCGGGAGCGCCGCGGGCGTGGTTCGCCGACGGGCAGAGGATTGAGGTGCGCGGGGCCCCCACGCACTTTGGGGAGGTGTCCCTGCACGTGCATTCGGACGTCGCCGCGGGTCGCATCACGGCCCGCGTGGTGCCGCCCGGGCGCGACCCGTGGGGCGCCATCAAACTCCGCCTGCGGCATCCCGAGGGCAAGCGAATGGTGGCGGTAGAGGTCAACGGCGAGCAGTGGATCCAAGTGGATGCCGAGCGCGAGATGGTGTTGCTGAAGCCCGGTGCGCAGGCGTACGAGGTTGTCGTGCAATATAGGTAGGGGGTCCGGGGGAGCTGGCTCCCCCGGCGGGGTTCGGGGCAGAGCCCCGAGGTGTGGCCGTTCGCCGGTCCTGTCCGGGATACGCGTAGCGAGTAGCCACAGGCGGGGAGGGCCGGGGTGGGGGCCCTGGTGTCGGCGTCGTCAGCCGTCGTCGTTCACCCCCCTCCTCCCGTCGCCCGCGGTGTTTGCGGGCGTAAGGGAGAGGGGGGCTGGGGGGTGAGGCGGCCGTTCGCCGTTGCCGTCACCCACCCCCCCGCCCCCCACAACGATACTAGGGCCCGGGGCAGAGCCCCAGAGTCTGACCCTGTACCTCCGGCATCAGTCTCTTGCGTGAGGCGGTTGTGAATGACAAAGCTCAGAGTAGGAGCCGCGAAGACCGATATCTCGCCCCCGCTGCACATCCCGTATCTGGGAGGTGAGCCACGGTACGGCGAGTTCGCGGGCATCCACGATCCGCTGTACGCCCGGGCGGCGGTGCTCTCGTGCGGAGAGCAGGCCGTGGGGATCCTCAGCGCCGATGCCCTGGGACTCTCCAACGACCTGCTCGGACCCGGCAGGGACTTCATCGCCGAGGTACGCCGGCGGGTGGCCGCCGAAACGGACCTGGCCCCCGAGAGTATCCTCCTGGCGGCCACTCATGCCCACTCGACTCCAGACACCTACGGGATCCTCCGTCTGTGGGAGAAGCCGGAGTGCCGGGCCTGGTTCCAGGTGTTCGCCGACCACCTGGCCTGGACGCTGATCCGCGCCTGGCGCGATCTGACGCCGGCACGCCTCAGCCTCGGACAGACGGAGGTGCCCGGCGTCGGCGCCAACCGTCGCCTGCGCGATGACCGGGGCCATGTCTGCTCCAGGGGCCGCATGCCGCAAGATGCCACGATCATCGACGAGGGCTGCTGCGACGATTCGCTGCTTGTCTTGCTCGCTCGGCGCGAGGGCGCCGCTCCGGTGGTGGTCGCTAACTTCGCCTGTCACCCGGTGACGGTGCAGGTCCAGCCCATGATGTCCGCGGACTATCCGGGCTTCGCCTGTGCCCTCGTGGAGCAGGCCCTGGGGTCAGATAGTCTGTGTCTGTTCCTGCAGGGCGCCGCGGGTGACATCAACCCGGTGAACGACGCTTCCGGCGAGTTTGCTGATGTGGCGAGTTTCGGCACCATGGTCGGAGGAGGCATCCTGCAGGGGGTAGGGCAGGCGCGGCTGGCCCCCGGCGTCGAAGAGGTGGCACTTGGTGGGGCGCGGCGGGTAGTGACGGTTCAGGCCAGGGAGGCGCCGGACCCCGACACGGCCGGGGTTGCGCGCGATGAGGCGGTGGCTGCGCTGGCCCGAGTCACTCGCAGCGACCCCGAGTTCCCGCGGCTGTATGGGGTTGCGCGCGTGGCCGACGAGGTCTACCGGCTGGCTCAGTTCGGGAGCGACCCCATCGCGGCCGAGGTGCAGGCCCTGCGCCTCGGCGATGTGGGCATCGCCACCTTCCCCGGCGAGCTGTTCTGCGGTCTAGGCCTCCGCTTAAGGGAGCGCTCTTTGGCGCCGCTGACCGTGATCGCCGCCTGCGCCAATGGCAGCCTGGGCTACCTACATCCGCGGGAGGCCTGGGAGCATGGAGGGTACGAGGTGGGGATGGGAGCCTGGTGCCGGGTGGCCGCGGGTGGGTCGGAGAAGCTGGTGGCGGCGGCCGAGGACCTCATGAGGGGGCTATTTGCGGGATGACACCACCCGGACAGGTCGCCTCGGGCGACGGTGCGCACGCGGACTCCGGCTACAGCGTGGCCGGGCCGGAGGACGGGCTCCCCATCGTCTTCGTCCACGGCATCCGGATGAACCGCGGCATGTGGGAGCCGCAGATGACTGCGCTCCAGGATGAGTTCCGCGCGATCGCCGTGGACCTGCCGGGGCACGGCGTGTACAGGGCGAGCCCCTTCAGTCTCGAGGCCTGCTGCGAGTACCTGGCGCGGGCAGTCCGTGAGGCGGCCGGCGGCCGGGCGCTGCTGGTGGGGCTATCCATGGGTGGCTATGTGAGCATGGCCTTTTCCGCCCGCTACCCCGAGATGCTCCACGGCCTCGTACTCTCCGGCGCAAGCGCGCAACCCACGGGCCCCTGGGTCTGGGCCTATCGCGCGGGCGGCGTTGCCGCCCAAGCCTTGCCCGAGGGGCTCTTGTCGGTGGCCAATGCAGCATGGCTGAGGCTGCAGTTCGGCAGGATCGCCGAGCCGGCGATCCGCCGGGGCTTCGGCTTCCGCTGTGCCGCGGATGCGGTGAGGGAGATCGCGGGGAGGGACTTTCTCACACTGGTCGCAGGCTTCGAGGGCCCGGTCCTCCTGCTCAACGGGGCCCGGGACCTCTTGTTTGGGCGTGATCTGAGCCGGTTCGCGGCGACGATCGGCGACAGTGAGGTGCAGGTACTTGCCGGAGCGGGGCACCTGAGCAGCCTGCAGCGCCCGGAGGCCTTCTCCGCGGCGGTGCGCCGCTTCGCTTGCCGCCTGCGAGACGCTTGAGAGCGCAGAGGGGGCGGAGGGGGCGGAGGGGGCGGAGGGCGAGCTACCCGCCCTCCGGTCGGCTTCCGTCCGTGTCGTCTCCCAGGGCGCGGTCGACGGCTTCCAGCAACTGCCGCACCGAGTACGGCTTGCGCAGGAAGCCCGCCACCGGCCTCTCGCCCAGGCGCTTCCTGGCGGTCTCCTCGCCGAAGCCGCTGCAGACGATGACGGGTATCTGCGGCAACTCGCCGCTGATGACCTCCAGGGCGCCATCTCCGCCAATGCCCGGCATGGTCAGGTCCATCAGCACCAGGTCGATCCTGTGCCGCTCTCGGCGGGCGACCGCCACCGCCTCCTCGCCATCCGCCACGGTGAGGACGGTGAACCCGTGGCTCAGCAACACCGCCTCGCCCACGTCCCTGATCTCGGGCTCGTCATCCACCAGTAGGATCAGGGCGGTGGCAGTTCCGCGGCGTTCAGCGTGGAGCTCCACAGGGGCGTCGCGGCGTGTTTCGGCGGCGGGCAACAGGACCTTCACCACCGTCCCGTGGCCGAGTTCGCTGTACACGTTAATGGCGCCCCTGTGTCCCCGCACAATCCCCAGCGCCGCCGCCAGCCCCAGCCCTCGCCCGGCGAACTTGGTGGTGAAGAACGGGTCGAAGATCCGTGCTGCCGTCGTCGCATCCATGCCGGCACCGTCATCCTGCACCTCTATCGACACGTACTCACCATCGGGCAGGTCTTCGTCGATGTATGTGGAGGCCAGGTATTGCCGGTCCAGATGCGCAGCGCCGGCTGCAATCGTGACCTGCCCCTGGCGGCCGCCGATGGCCTCCGCCGCGTTGGCGACCAGCGACTGCAGCACCTGCTCCAGTTGCCGACGGTCACCCATGACCGGAGGCACATCGGGGCCCGGGGTGGTGACAAGCCGCACGTTGGGTGGCACCGACTGGCGCAGCCGCTCCGAGCAGTCGCTGATGAGGGCGGTGACGTCCACAGGCTCGGTAATCAGCGCCGACTGGCCCGAGTAGGCCAGCATCTGCCCGGCCAGGTGTGCCGCGCGCTGGGTCAGCGACTCCACCGCCCTCAGGTACTTGTGGCCCGGCGCCTCATCGGGCAGGCGCAGGAGGGCAAGCTCCGTGTTGCCCATTATCCCCTGCAGCAGGTTGTTGAAGTCATGGGCGATACCGCCGGCAAGCACCCCCAGACTCTCCAGCTTCTGGGACTGTCGCAGTTTGGCCTGCAGCCGCTCGAACTCCGTGACGTCGGCGATCAGGGCGATGGCGCCCTGAATCGCCCCATCCTCACCACGGATGGCCGAGCCGCTGACGCGCCCAATACGCACGTGGCCATCCGGCAGGGCGAACTCCAGATGGTAGGGGGCGAGGCTCTCCCCGGCCAGCCGCCGCCTGAGGTTCTCTGCGAGGTGCTCGCGCTCCGCCGCACCGACAAGCGGCAACTCCCACACAGCGCACCCCACAATGGCCGACCAGGTGTCGCCCAGCCATTCGCGCACCTTGCTGTTGACCTCCACCACTCTGCCGTCCGCGTCGATGAGTGCAATGGCTTCCGGCGAGGTCTCGAAGATGATGCGGTACTTGGCCTCACTGGTGCGCAGGGCGTCCTCGACTCGTCTCCGCTCTGTGATGTCCGAGACGATCATGGCCAGGGCCACCACGTCGCCGTCTTCGCCCACGATGGGAGACAGAGACACGTCATGCCAGAACGTGACGCCCTCAGCGGTGGTCCGCGACAGCTCCAGGCGGACCGGATCGGCGCCGCCGGCCACCCGGGCCACCGCCGCGCTCAGTTGGTGGCAATCGGGCTCTCCAAGCACGGCCGCGGCATCCTCGCCGCGCAGGCGCGCCCACGGCCCGCGCCCTCCCATTTCGCCGAACAGGGGATTGGCTCTCGTGATGCGCCCGTCCGGGGCAAGCACGGCCAGCCCCACCGCCGCATTGCTGAAGAACCCGCTCAGTTGCGCCTCACGTTGCGCGATCGCCACGTGAGCCTGGAAGCGGGAGATCGTGGCGGCCATCTGCGCCGCAATGGCCTCGGCCGCCCGCCTTGAGGGCTCAGGAATCTCGTCGACCAGATGCGATGCCACGTTGAGGAGAGCCACCGCACGCCCCTCGTGCCGGACGGGGATGAGGCCCGAGGCCCGGAGGCCCTCAGCGCGTACCCGCGGGTCCAGCATGGACGGCCCCCCTGCGGCCATTCCGTCGTAGAAAGGCTCTCCCGCCCACACCTGTGGCGGTCCCATCTCCGGCGAGACCTCCGACACGGCCAAGGCGAAATCGGTGGAGATCCCCCGGTAGTGCCTAAGCTTCATGGAGCCATTCGTCGGACCGGGCAGGTAGATTCCGCCCGCGTCCATCCCGCTGGCTTCCAGCGCCCCGCGGAGGCACAGCTCCAGGGCCTCGTCCAGCGTGGCCGCCGACAGCAGGGACCACGAGAGGTCCCGCTGTCGCAGCAGGATGCTCTCGGCACGCTTCCGGTCCGAGATATCGCGCACCACCCCCTGCACCGTACCCGCGGCCCGATCCGTGATCCGGACGCTCATCTCTACGTTCACCATGACCCCGTCCACCCGGCGCATCCGCGTCTCCAGTCGCGCGTGGCCGCCGGTACGGGTCTCCTCGAAAGCGGCGGTCGTGGCCTCGAGCTCCGCGGCGGTCTGTAGACCCACCAGCCCCAGTCGTCGCAGCTCGCAGACGTCATAGCCCAGCAAGTCCACGGCCCGACCGTTGGCGTCGACGATGTTCCCCTTGAGGTCATGGATCAGGATGGCGTCATTGGAGTGCTCGAACAGTGAGCGGTACCGCTGCTCGCTGGTCGACAACGCGGCGGCGGTCTCCTCCTGCTGCGACAGTGCCGTCACCAGGCGATCTCGCTGCCGGAAGAACTCCCCGATCAACCCGGCGATACGCCCCAATTCGCTGCTGCTGTCCACGACCTCGGCGACCACATCGGGGTTCTCCGTCACCAGGGCCTGGTGGATCAGGCGCAGCGGCCGGCCCACCCAACTCACCAGCAGCCAGGCCAGGAGACACAGGACCGTGGCGACGAACAGGCCGCCCAACCAGGCGATCGCCTCCGGCTGGGACATTAGCGAATCGGCGGTCTGCGACGGTACGGAAATGCGGAGTGCGGCCACCGGACGCCTGTCGTAGCCCGGCAGGTCGTGAATCACCACCAGCGCGCCCGGTACCGCCTCCGACCCGGATCGCTCCTCGGCGGGCACCAACGACACGCTCGAACCCAGCGCTCGCCCCAGCGCCGCCAGTCGGTCTGGGTCCCACAGCCGCCCGAGAACGAGATACCCTCTGGGTCGCGTCTTCCTCTCCTCGTCCGCCGTCGGGTGGACGCCCGCGCCGCGGAACTCCACATGACCCCCGGCGACCGGAGCGAAGAAGTGGGACAGGTGCCGGGCGTCGCCGGCGGTGCGCAGCACGGCCGCCGAGGGTGCCTCCGCCGCCAGGTGCGCGCAGCCCTCTGCTGTTGCGGTGTAGATGCGCCCAAACTCACTGTCATAGACCCACAACGCCTGTGCGTCGAAAGTAGCCAGCGCAGCGTCCAGATTCTGCGCCGCCCAGGCCGGGTCCCGCTTGTCCACAAACTCTACCATCTCGTCCCAGTAGGTGTAGTCGCTGGAGAAGATGGCAAGGTCATCCCCGTACATCCTCAGTACATTGCCCACCATCCCGCGGATCTCGACCGCGCGCTCCTGCAGGGCGAGCGCCGTAGCGGCCTGAGTTCGCTGCGTGATGACGACCAGGCCACTGACGAAGATGCACGTGACGCAGGCCAGGATGATGATAAGGCGGCTATGGATGCGCATGAGAAAGCCCTTACCCGGAGACCGTCTGCGGCGCGCGTGCGCGAGGTAGTTCGTTACGGAGGCGGCGTCGCCCAGACCCGATGACCGTCACGCTCCCCGCAACTCCTCCCGCCGGTAATGGAGCCGGGCATTCGCGCCGGTCCCCCCACAACTGCTTCGGTGGGCAGAGGCGACTCTCCTGCAAAAGGATGGCGATCGCTGCCGTGGAGCAATCCCGTCATCAGCAGCGGCACGACCCGCCGGCTGTGGCGCGGTGTCGTGAGAGAGGAGGCACGACGCGCATGGAACCCACGATGGCTGTCGTGATCGCGTGCCTGGCGGCACTCGTCCTATCGGTCTTGATCGCCAACTGGGGAGCCAGCAGAGCCTATCGTCGGAAGATCCACGGGTTGTGGGAGACTCTCATCGCCGCCGTTGGCGACCCCGCGACCCGGGGACAGGATGCCGCCATCCCTGTGGGGGCGCAGGACGTCATCGATAAGGCCGGGCAGGCCGGTGTTCCCTTCACCAGCGTTACGGTCGTGACCGGCCAAAGGACGTGGCAAACGCCGGGCCGCCCACCGTTTTCGCCGGACATGCTCACAGGACTGCCACCCCTCGCCGAACTGTACCTGCGGCATGCCATCGCCGACGGCACACCGCTCGCCCGCGCGGCGCTCCTGCAGATGACGGGAGCGCTCAGGGCCCAGACGGGCGAGTGGATGGGGCTGGTGGCCGAAGAGATCGTTGTGCCCGGCCGAGGCTTCGTCTGGCGAGCCACCGCGCGCGTGCGGGGCCTGCCGGTCTCCGGTGCCGACTATTATGTAGACGGGGAAGGCGAGGTCTGGTTCGGTCTGCTCGGCCTGCTCACGGTGGCGAAGTCCGCGGGAGAGGCTACGCGCAGGTCGGCGCTGGGGCGCCTGGTGGGTGAGAGCATCTGGTGCCCCTCGGCTCTGCTGCTGATGCCGGGCGTGACATGGGAGCAGACGGGACAGGACGCATTGAGGTTGCTTGTGCCGGCGGGGGGCCGTGCGAACCGGCTGGACCTGGTGGTCGACGCCCGGGGCGCCGTGTGCGAGGCCATCGTGGACCGCTACGACGATAGCGGGCGCTGCCCAGACCGGGAGTACGTCCCCTTCGGTGTCCTCGTCGAGCAGGAGCAAACCTTCGA
>CAYRFY010000219.1:0-11445 GCA_964423635.1 uncultured Armatimonadia bacterium
CGGTCTGGCGGGTGAGGCGGGCCCTGGATGACGGCACCGGCGGTGTGATCGCGCAGTGCGAGTGGGGCAAGGAGAACCCGCGGGGGAACATCGAGGCCGTGTTCGAGACCTGGGACAGGCCGCTTTCGGAGATGCCCGGGTAGAGGCGGGGAAACGGCGGGGGAGCGGCATCCACTTCTCATCAGGGAGTGACTTCATATGTCAGATAAGGTCGCCATCGTCATGGACTGCGGTTCCACGAACGCCACCGTCATCGCGGTGGATCCTCAGGGGCGGATCATGGCCAGCGCGGGTCGGCCCAGTGCCCCGGCGCCCCAGCCCGGCTGCCCCGATGGCTGGGTCATCTGGGAGCTTGAGGGAGTGTTCGGGAAGCTCGCCGAGGCCTGCAAGGAGGTCTGTGGCCAACTGGGGGAGGCGGAGATCGCCGCCGTGACCATCACGACTTTCGGCGCGGACGGCGCCCCTCTGGGGGCCGACGGCAAGATCACCTATCCGGTCATCTGCTGGCAGGACGAGCGGACCGAGCCGCTGGCGGCGACTATCGATCACCGGGTCCCGCTGATGAATTTGTTCAACACCACCGGCTACCAGGTGATTCCTTTCAACACGCTCCTGCGGCTCATCTGGCTGCGCGAGAATCAGCCGCGGGCGCTGGAGGAGGCGGAGAGCTACCTGATGATGGCGGGGCTGCTGAGCTATTCGCTCTGCGGCCAACGCTCCATCGACCCTACCGCCGCCGGCACGATGATGGCCATGGATCTTGCCCGCCGCGACTGGTCTCCGGACCTGCTGGGGTTGGCGGGCCTGGACCCGTCGTTCTTCCCTTCGTGGGTGGAGCCGGGCGGGATCATCGGTACCGTTCACAGCGGGGCTTCGGAGGCCACGGGCCTGCCTGTCGGCACTCCCGTGGTGGCGGCCGGGCATGACACCCAGTTCGCCGCCGTCGGCTGCGGGGCCCGGCCCGGCGAAGCCGTGCTCAGCAGCGGCACCTGGGAGATCCTCATGCTCCGGCACAACAGGTTCGAGCCCAATCGCCTGGCGTTCGATGAAGGCCTGCTGTACGAGTGCGACGCCGAGCCGGGCCTGTGGAACCCGCAGCTTCTGATGATGGGCTCGGGGGTCCTGGAATGGCTGCGGGACCTGGTCTACTGCGACATCAAGGATCGCGCCGACGCCTACGAGGTGATGATCGCCGACGCCGAGCGCAATGCTCCCGGCGACGGCGGGCTGACCTTCCTGCCCAGCTTCGTTCCCAGCACGGGGCCGACCAAGAAGCACGGCACCCGGGGCACGATCCTGGGCCTGGAGCTGTCCACGGACCGCGGCAAGCTCTACCGCGCGGCCCTGGAGGGCCTCTGCTATCAGCTCAAGCACGCGCTGGAGGTCCTCGAGCAGTCCACGGGATTCGTGGCCGGCGGTATTCGGGCCGTAGGAGGGGGCTCCAAGAACCGGCTCTGGAACCAGATCCGCGCCGACGTGACGGGTCTGCCGGTGACCATCACCGAGCAAAAGGAGGCCACCGTCCTGGGGGCGGCGATGTTCGCCTTCGTAGGAGCCGGCATCTACGGCTCCGCGGCGGAGGCGCAGGATGCCATGACCCTGGGCGAGCAGGTGATCGAGCCCTCGGGCAACCAGGCGGTCTACGCCCCGCTGTACGAGAAGTACCGCACCGCCCCGGCGGCGCTGGAGGGGTTCTACGGCAGGAGGTGACGGCGGGGCACGGCAGGCGTCGCCGCCCGCAGGACCGTCGCCGTCACGGAGGCGGCGTGGATCTGCCGGCCGTGTCGGTCGGCAGCGGTCTTGGCTCGGCTGCAGGTTGACCGCCGTTACGGGTTCGTGGCGGCCTGCAGCACGAGCAGCAGTTGGGAGAGGTTGAAGGGCTTGGGCAATAGGTCGATTGCGCCGGCGACCAGAGCCCGGGGCCGCTCGGCCTCGCCCAAACCCGTGATCCCGATCACCGGAGGGGGCTTGGGGAGTGCCCTGGCCCGTCGGATAATGTCTTGACCACTGCCATCGGGCATCTCCAGATCGGTGACAACAACATCGAGGGCGTGGCGCTCCAGGGCGTCGAGCCCCTGCCGAGCCCCGGCGGCCGCTGTGACGCGGTAGCCCGCGTCCGAAAGAGCGCCGGTCGTGATGTCCAGCACGTCGGGGTCGTCTTCCACCACCAGGACGTGAGGCGACAAAGGCCTGTCTGCGCCCAGAGCTCTATCCTCCGCGGGCATCCATGGACAGTGGACGGCAGGCTCACTGAGCGGGTCACGTGCCATGCTCTTGCGGGCGGCGAGCCCCCCCGGCTCGGCGGGTTACTGGGCGCTATCCGGCGCGGTACGAGTTCGACGCTGCAGCGGGGCCACCTGCGGGGCCACCACTGTCTCGTGAGCCGGCAGTCCCTTGCAGATAGCCTTGCCGTGGCGGAGGCGGCGGTAGCTGAAGTTCACCAGCAGGCGCAACAGCAGATTGCGTCGTCCGGTCAGCGAGCGGCCGAAGATCGCGGGCACCGAATAGAAGCGTCGGTATGTTGCCGCCTGGCCCTCCTGTAGTCGCTCGGGAGTCATCTGCTTGGGGCGGAAGACCACCTGGCTCATGGTGTAGCGCGACCAGTCGTGGTCCAGGATGCGGCCCTCGGCCTCCAGTTGCCTGTACACCTCAGTGCCCGGGAATGGCGTGAGCACGGCGAATTGAGCCGCCATGAGCTTGTGCTCGATGGCGAAGGCCGCCGTCCTGGCGAAGGCGCTTTCGTCGTCGCCCTCCAGCCCCAGCACGAAGGACCCCACGATCTCGATCCCGGCCTGGTGGATAGTCCTGATGGCCTGGCCCATATCGATTCTGAGGTTCGGCGTCTTGTGGGTGGCGCGCAGGTTCTCCTCGGAGACAGACTCGATGCCCATGAACAGCGCATGGCAGCCGCTGCGTACAGCGAGCTTCAGCAGTTCGGGGTCTTTGGCGATGGACAGATCGCCCTGGCCGATCCAGCGCAGCTTGAGAGGGATGAGCGCCTCGAAGAGCTCTCTGGCCCGGGCCGGGGCCCCGATGATGTTGTCATCGACAAATCCGACCCAGCCGCCCAGAGTGCGCAGCTCCTCCACCACCTCGTCCACGGGGCGGAAGCGGTAGCGGCGCCCGAAGACCACGCTGACGCTGCAGAACGTGCAGGCATTGGGGCAGCCGCGGGCGGTCTGCACCGCGTTGATGGTCAAGTACCGATCGGCCTTGAGCAGGTCGCGGCGAGGGTTGGGCATGCCGACGAGATCGTGGTAGCCCTGGGCCATGTAGCGGGATTGCAGCCGTCCGGCGCCCGCGTCGGCCAGCACCTGGCTCCACACGGGCTCGGCCTCGCCGACGACCACGGCATCCGCATGCTGCGCCGCCTCATCCGGCAAGACGGAGGGGTGCACGCCGCCCATTACCACCGGGATACCCCGCTGTCGAAAGGTGTCTGCTATCTCGTAGGCGCGCCGGGCGGAAGCGGTGGGGGCAGAGATCGCGACCATGTCGCAGTCGGTGGTCACATCTATGGGCTCGATGTTCTCGTCCATTAACTGCACGTCGATGTCTCGAGGTGTGAGCGCAGCCAGGAGTGGCAGGCTCAAGGGAGGCGAAAGCACCTTACCTCCGTGCCAGTTATTCTGACACCAGGCGGGCGCGATGATGAGTAGTCTCGTCCGATCACTACGTGGCATAGGGGGTCCCTTCGGTTTGGGGGCAAGATGGTGCTGCCGGTCTCTCGGACAAGAATCAAGAAAACTATACGCCGGAAAGGCTCTCCGAGGCGTCGGCAAGGAGGTCTACGGCACCATCGGTCTTTCGAGGGGCTGGATAGTCAATCGAAAGGTGGAGAGGGAAGAGCGGGTCTAGTCGAGTCTGAAGATACCGCGCCGGATGGCGATGGTCACGGCCTGAGTGCGGTCGGAGGCTCCCAACTTGCCCAGGATCGTGTTGATGTGGGTCTTCACGGTGCTCTCCGTGATCTCAAGAGCCGTGGCGATCTGCTTGTTGGCCCTGCCGTCGGAGACCAAGCGCAGGACCTCGATCTCACGGGGACTGAGCTCGGTGGAGAACACTCTGTCTGCCAGCTTGGCCGCGACGTCCGGGGTCATCAGCGTGCCACCGCCATGCACGGTACGGATACACTGCAGCAACTGCTCGCGTGGCGCATCCTTGAGTAGATACGCCTTAGCGCCGGCCTGCAGGGCGCGGTAGATGTCCTCGTCGTCATCGAAGGTGGTGAGGACGACGATCCTGGCTGTCGGTACCTGCCCGATGATGTCTGCGATGGCCTCGACCCCGTCCTTCTCCGGCATGCGCAGATCGAGCAGAGCCACGTCGGGGCTGCAGGCTAAGAACTGCCGGATGGCTTCGCGGCCGTTGACGGCCTCCGCCACCACCTCCATGTCGGGCTGACGGTTGATGAGAGCTCCGAGCCCTTCACGGACGACGGGGTGGTCATCGGCGATCAGGACCCCGATCGGGGGAGTGCTTGTCATTCGACGCTCCTTCCGGAGCAGAAGCGGCCACTAGGACGACCACTCGAGTTCCCTGTCCCGGTCGGGTGGCGATGACCAGTTGCCCTCCGATCCGCTGCACCCGTTCGCGCATGCCGCGCAGACCGAGGCCTTCGGTCCGGGCGGCCGCGTCATACCCCACCCCATCGTCCTGCACGCACAACTCCACCTGCGACGGTGCGAACTCCAGGGAGATCCCGATACGGCCGGCTTTGGCGTGTCTCAGGGCGTTGGTCAAGGCTTCCTGCACGATCCGCAAGAGCTCGTCTTCGACGTCGCTCTCCAGCGGGTACGGCCGGCCGTGATGCACAAGCTCAATCTGCGTGGCCGCGTCGCGACCTACCTGCTCCGCGAGCTGCCGGATGGCACTGAGCAGGCCGTCGTCGGCCAGGGTTTGCGGACGCAGTGCCCACACCGACCGCCGCGCTTCGGCCAGGCTATCCCGGGCCAGTTGGCGAGCCCTGATGATGTGCGCCTCTGTAGCTCGGGGCTCGTCGAACAACGCGTCTTCGGCGGCTTCGAGCTGGATGACAATGCCCGTCAGCCCCTGGGCGAGGGTGTCGTGTATCTCCCGCGCGATGCGAGTTCGCTCCTCCAGCAGGGCTGCTCGCTCCCGGTGCTCGACCCGCTCGCGCTGGGCGACCTCAGTGCGGAGTTGCTCGTTGGCTGCGGCCAACTCAGCGGTGCGCTCCCTGACCCTCTTCTCCAACTCCGCGTGGAGCTTGAGCAGTTCCCGTTCCGCCCGCTTGCGGTCGGTGATGTCGCGGATGTTGCACTGGATGATCTCTTCGCCATCCACTCGGTACTGGTTGCTGACGAACTCCACGTCGATTGTGCTGCCCTGCTTCGTCTGTAGGGGCAGGTCCTCGTAGCGGATGTACTGCTTGGACTGAAGCTCGCGGAACGCGGCCCGACTCGCCGCCACATCCCGGAACGGCCCCAGTTCCCAGAGCCGCTTTCCCACCGTCTCATCTCGGGAGTACCCCAGCATCGCCAGTATGAACGGATTGGCGTCGATGATCTCCGCCGTGGCAGGCTCCAGTAGCAAGATGCCATCCTGAGCGGTCTCGAAGAGCCGCCGAAAGCGCACCTCCGAGGCCTCCATCGCCTGCTCGATCCGCCGACGCTCGGTGATGTCCTCCATCGCCACAAGGACCATCGGTGGACCGGCCTCGTCGCCCCGGAGCGGCTGCGCGCTCAGGAGCATCGCCCTGACCCCAACGCCCTCAAACTCCCGGGAGAACTCGAGGCCCTCGAACCCGACCCCGTCCGCGAAGACCGCCGAGAGCTTCCGCCGCAGCTCCGCCGCGCCCCGCTGCCCGCTCCATTGCTCCAAGGCGACACGACCCGCCATCCCCTCTCGGGGAATGCCAAAGGTGCTGTAGAACGCACCATTGGCCGCCTGCACGTGCAGGTCCGCCGCCAGCACCAGGAGCGGTTGCCGCACGGTCTCGACTATTGCCCGGGCATACTCATCCCCACATCCACCAAACTCCCCGACATGAAGCATCCACTCAGTCCTCCTTCGGAGCACCTCCCTGTGGGTAGCATGTTCGCGTTCAGAGGGCAAATCCCTCCTCGCGCCCGTTCGGCCTCTACCGCTCCTGCCACTCCAGCGCCCAGGCGGCGAGATCTGCCTCCTGGACATCACTCTGCGCCAGGCCCTCCAGGGCTTCCGTCACTTCGGGCAGGCACACCCGCGACATCGTGATAATCGCCTCCCTGCGCAGCACGCAATCCTCGCCCCGGGTAGCAGCCACCAGCTCAGCGGCCACGGCAGACGCGGCCCTACGAGCCTCTCCCAGACCCTCCACTCCGCCCTTGTCATCGAGGCTCGCCAATGCCTGCCAGCGGGTGCTGCGGTCCTCCGACGACAACGCCGCGGTGTAGCTCGCGCGCAGGGCTCTGAAGGCCTCCGGCGTGTGCAGGTGCCCCAGGGTCACCTCGGCAATCCGTCGCAGGCCCTCGTCGGCGTCGCCCAGAGCCGCCACCATCTCGGAGAGGACGGGGCCACCGGACTGCTGGATGACGGCCATTGACGGTGTGCCCGGCTGGGCCGCAAGGGCCTCGTAGGCGGCCCAGCGCACCGTTCGCTCGGGCCTGCGCAGTGCCGCACCGAGGGCGGCGGCCGCCTCCCGCGCCGCCCGGTGCACGAACGGGCCGCTCGCCACCCTCACCGGCGGGTGCGGTCCGACCAGCAGGGCCGCCAAGAGGTCCACGGACTTCAGCGCGACCTGTTCGCTGCCGCTGCGTACTCCGGCTGCCAGTGCGTCCAGCGCCGCCTCGCCCATCTCAGACAGCAGCCGCTGCGCTTCGCCCCGCACACCGGCGTACTGCGCCCCCAGTCCCTCGACGGCCGCTGCGGGGGTTAGCCGGTCGCTGAACCGCAGGCTGCGCCACTGCACCATCTCCTGCGCCGCAGCAGGTGACAGATGGCCGAGCCGACGATCCACCCAGGTCACCAGTTGCGCCGGGTCGAAGGGCTTCTCCATGTACAGGTCCGCCAGCTCGTGGCAGATCGCGTTGCGGGGGTCGTCGCTCTTGGCCGCCGAGAGGATGAGCACAGGAGTGCTCAGGGTTTCCGGCCGCGCCCTGACCCGGCGCAGCACGTCCCAGCCGTGTAGCTTCGGCATCATCAGGTCCAGCACGATCAGGCGCGGGGTGGTGTCGTCCAGCCACCGGAGGGCCTCCACACCGTCGAACGCCGTGGCCACGCGGTAGCCTGCGCGCTGCAGGTGGTGCTCTACGAGGCGGACGATGTGGCGCTCGTCATCGACGACCAGCACCGTCGGGGCGGGAGGCTGCGTTTCCTGAGGCATCGTGTGTCGCAGCTCCTTTCGTAGTGTCTCGCGCGCCCGCTGCAGCCGGCCCTTGACCATCTGCGGGGATACGGCCAGGGCTTCGGCGGCCTCCTGGACGGAATCCCCCTGCAGCAGGCACAGGGAGACGACCTGCTGCTGGGTCTCGGGCAGTGTCCGAGTGGCGCGCTGAAGATCGGAGCGCAGAGCGAGTTCCTCCGCCGGATCGGGGAGGCAGGCGCTCGTGGGGATCGCCACCGTGCCGAAGGTCTGCACGGGCTCTTGGGATCGCCACCGTACCCTAGCCACGTTCCGGGCGATGGAGTACAGCCAGGGCCCGAAGGCCCCGGGCTCGCGGAGAGAGCCGATGGAGCGTGCCGCCTGCACCAGCGTCTCCTGAGCCAGCTCCTCAGCCAGATAGGCGTCGGAGAACCACCGGCGGCCCAAGGCTTCCAGCCTCGTGCGCTCCCGTCTCGCGAGTTCCGAGAACGCCTCCGCATCGCCGGCGATGGCCCGCGATACCAGCCCGCTGTGGTCAGGTGCTCCATGACCCATCTGTCGCTCCATTTGCCGACATAGATGCACCCGGGCGGGAAAACGGAACGGCGGCCGTGCAGAGGGATGACGCCTGCAGACGGGGAATCCTTCCCCCGTTCGATGCCGCCACCTGCCAAGGAGGCCCGCGATGGCTGGACGCATGGGCGTCGTGCTCTCTGTGGCACTTGCCGTCCTAACCTTGATTCCCTGCCGGGCGTTCTCCCAGGGAGGAGACGACATTTTGGACTACGACATCACGCTGCAGACCGTGCTGGAACACGACGACGGAGAGTTCCTCTGGTTCCACCCCCGGGTGGCCGCCATTCCCGGCATCGGCGTGGATGGCGGGCCGACCGTGGTGATGACGCTGCAGAAGCACCTGAAGGTCTCGGACTACTATTCGGGTCTGAATGTGATGCGCACCGACGACATGGGCCAGACATGGACCGCGCCCGACCCGCGGCCGGAGCTGGACTGGCGTCACGAGGACGGCGGTGTGGTGATTGCCGTGGCCGACGTCACCCCCGGTTACCATACTCCCACAGGCAAGGTCATCGCCGTCGGGGCCCAGGTGCGCTACAGCCCTCAGGGCGCCCAGCTTGAGGACAAGGCCCGCTCCAACCAGACGGCGTACGCCGTGCACGACCCGCAGAGCGGACACTGGACGCCGTGGCGTGTGCTGGAGATGCCGCCGGATGACAAGTTCAACTACGCCCGCAACGCCTGCGCCCAGTGGATCGTGGAGCCCGACGGCACCGTGCTCTTGCCCTTCTACTTCGGCCCTTCCGCCGGTACCCCTGCCTCGGTCACCGTGATCCGCTGCTCTTTCGATGGCGATCAGCTTCGCTACATCGAGCACGGCGACGAGATCACGCTTAACGTGGAGCGCGGCCTTTGCGAGCCGTCCATCGCGCACTTCCAGGGCCGCTATTACCTCACGATCCGCAATGATGTGAAGGGCTACGTCACCGCGGGCGACGACGGGCTGCACTACGCACCCATAGAGCCCTGGGCCTTCGACGACGGCGCCGAGCTGGGCAGCTACAACACCCAGCAGCACTGGGTGACCCACAGCGAGGGGCTATTCCTGGTGTACACCCGTCGCGGCGCGGACAACGACCACATCATGCGTCACCGGGCTCCCTTGTTCATCGCTCAGGTAGACCCGGAGCGCCTGTGTGTGTTGCGGGAGACCGAGCGTGTGCTCATCCCCGAGCGGGGAGCGACGCTGGGCAACTTCGGCGCGGCGGCGGTGAGTCCAGACGAGTCGTGGGTGACCGTCTCCGAGGGCGTGTGGAGTGACGACGCCCGCAGGCGCGGCGCCAAGGGTGCAACGTTCGTGGCGAGGGTGATCTGGTCAAAGCCCAATGGGGCTGTCAAGTAGGCCGGTGTGCCGCCGGCCGCGGTCGGGCGCCCCACGCCCCTCACGACCCTATAAGACGGGGTGTGAGGACGCCGTACCCGCCGTGGTTCGCCCGAACGGCGCGGCGGGCTCACGGCCGCCGCTGGGTGGCGCCCTTCGGGCGCCGATGGCCCTGCGGGCCACACGGCAACACCTACGGCAGGCGCCCTGCCGTTCACCCCTCTCCCGGCTCCCGCAGGGCGGGACAGGAGAGCGGCCAGGGGTGAGGATGCCGTACCCGCCGTGGTTCGCCCCCGGTACCCCGTGCCGAGCAAAGGAGTCTCACATGCATCCATCGTACTTCGCAGGCCACCTCGGGCGGGCGCTTTTCTGTGTCGCCCTGCTGTCGTCCCCGCTTTGCACTCACGCCGAGCCGATGCTGCTCATCGACGACATGGAAGACCTCTCGCAATGGCGCACCGGGGGGCAGAAGGAGGCGGCCCTGGTGGCGGAGACCGCCACCGTCAGCGAGGGCGAGCAGGCGCTGCGGTTCGATGTGAAGATCGATCACCAGGCCGACGAGTCCGTGGGGGGCGAGAAGTACCCCAAGGGCTGGCCGCGGGTGGAGCGCAACCCGGAGCCGCCCCTGGACCTGTCCGCCGTCGGGGGCATCGCCTTCGATATCTACACCACCTCCAGCACGCGCACCGCCATGCCGGGCAGCAGCCTGCACATCATCCTGCGCAATGAGGGCGAGGGTGCGTGGTCCTCGAACCTGGGCCAACTGCCGCTGGAGCAGTGGAAGAGCTTCCGCCTGGACTTCACCAACTTCCCGCGCGACCGCGTAGTGCACTGGCAGTTCTTCCTCAGCGAATCGGACTACGCCGATGGCGATGAGGTCGGCTTCATCATCGACAATGTCCGCGGCTATGCGGCGCAGCGCTCGCGCCAACTGGTTCCGCAATTGGTCTCTCGCCTGCGGGGGCTGGAGGCACTGACGGGCGAGGCGCCGCCGGCGGATCTGGCTCCGCGCCTGGCCGCGGTGCGGCAGGCCGTGGCAGATGCCGAAGCCCGGCTGGCGCTGCTGGACGAGCTTGACTTTCCGGCCTCCAACGCCCTGGACGCCAGGTGCGCGGCGGTCCTGCGGGACATCGGGGAGTTGGCACTGACCCTCGGGGCCAGGGAGACGGTGCCCGACGGGTCGTACTGCGTGGGTGTGGAGACCTCGTTGCGCAAGGTGTTCCGGGATGATACGGACATTCCCGCCGGGAGGGCGCTGGAGTTGGCGGTGGCGGGCAATGAGCGTGAGGCCGCGCAGATTCTCATCCATCCGCTGACCGCCGACATCCCGAGACTGGCCGCGGAGTGCTCGCGCCTCATCGGCCCGGAGGGGGTGACGCTCCCGGCCGGCAGCGTGGAGCTGCACGCCGTGGGCTATGTGGAGATGCTTCCCACCGGCTACAGCACGGAGCGGGGCGGCTGGTGGCCGGACCCGCTGATCCCGCTGGATTGGCCGGGCAGCGGCAAGAGAGGACTGGGGCCTCTGGCGGATGTCTTCGCCCGTGCGGGTGAGACCCAACCGCTGTGGGTCACGGTGCGCTGCCCCGCCGACGCCGCGCCGGGACTGTACCGGGGCGAGATCACCCTCAGACCCGAAGGCCTGCCGGAGAGCACCGTCTCGCTTCAGGTGCGGGTGCGCGACTTCTCGCTGCCCCTGCGACCGCGGCTGAAGACGGCGTTCTCCTTCTTCGAGCAGTTGGTGACGCAGTTCGCCGGGCTCCCGTCGCTGACACAGGAGCAGCGCCGGGCCTGCGAGACCTTCCTGCTGGAGCGCAAGACCAACCCGATGCTACTGTACAACGCCTTCGCCTGGCCCGGGCTGCAGGATGTGGAGTTCATGGGCGAGCGCGGCCTCAACGCCTACTGCCTGGGCTACGTGCCCAGCACGGTGGCGGCCTTCGGAAACGAGGTCTACTATCGGTGGCTGCGCGACCAGCGCGACTGGCTGGCCCGACACGGCCTGGACCGGGATGCCTGGGTCTACGGGTACGACGAGCCCCACTGCAGCCCGGATTTCGAGACGCTCAAGGGGATCATGCGACAGGTGTACGGGATGACCGAGGAGGTCGCCCCGGGCATGCCCCGCGGCTCGACGACGGCCATCATCCCGGAGCTGTACGGTGCCGTGAACCTGTGGGTTCCGCAGACCATGCAGGTGGTCCGCCAGGACACTGTTGCGAGGCAGGAGGCGGGCGACCAGGTG
>CAYRFY010000220.1:0-1386 GCA_964423635.1 uncultured Armatimonadia bacterium
TTTCTTCCTCGGCCTGCTGTGGACCCGCACCGGCCGGGCCGCCTGCCCCCGGGCCGCCTGCCCCCGGGCCACCGGGTCCGCCCGCACCACCGGGCCCCTTCGCCATCGGCGAGCCCTGACTGTCCGCGGTCTCTGCCTCCTCCCCCTTGCCTCCACAACCGATGAACACGACCGTCATCAACAGAGCGGCAAACAGGCATCCTGCCAGGAGCGCCGGTCTCATCTGCATGCCTCCGTGGACTGCGATACTCCGGGCGCCACAATTCGCCATCGAACCCCGCTTCCCTTCCGTGACCTTGCGGCAATGGTGTCGCCGCGCGAAAACGGTCGGGCCCGGGTCCTCGACTGATGCTATTCTAGCCTTGTTCGCCCCGCTTGTCCAGCCCGCAGCAGGCCTCCCTTCGCCACGACCCTCAGTGGACCGACGGCTCGCAGCGCCCGTGCCCCGCGCTCTGCGCCGCTGCGCCGCCACACTCTCCCCACCATGTGGCGATGGCATCATGATCCTCAGGGGGCCGGCAACGTCCCGCGAGCCCGGGGCGCTCCGCCCGATCGGACGCCCACCCGCGCGGAGGTCAACGAACGCACCTCCGCGAACGCTCCGGTCATGCAGCCAAAGGTCCTCTACCTCGGTTGGGACGTGGGCGGCTGGGAAGGCGCCCGAGACGGCCTTGCGGTCCTGATGACAGACGCCCGCGGCACCCTCCGTCTGGCGAAGGCTCCGGTGCGCGTGGGGCTCAAGCCCCTGCTGTGCTCCGGCGGGCTGAGCGTCGACGACCTGCTCTCGGCCTGCGACTGCCGCGAGCCCTGGGACCGCATGGTCCTGGGCATCGACGCCCCGCTGGGCTGGCCCGCACAGTTCGCGCGCTCGGTGATAGAGACGCCGGCGGCAGTGCCCATCTATCTCCCCGCTCCCGACGCCGGTGAGATCGCAAATCGTCTGGCGTATCGCTGGTGTGACCGGGTGATCCATCAGGCCTGCGGCAAGAAGCCGCTGTCGGCGACCTTCGACAGGCTCGGCAACAACTGTACCAAGGCCATCACGGCCTGCCGTTTGCTGGCGGCCAACGATGGAGCGAGACCGGCCGAAGACCGCGTCCCGGAGGCTCCCGTGACTTTCCTGGAGGCCTATCCGGCGCTGTGGAAGGCGGGCGCGGGCAAGACGGGCAAAGTGCTGCAGGTCATGCCCGGGAAGCGCCAGGCGATTGTCGAGGGATTGAATTTCATTCACAAGGCGCTGCGCAAGTCGCAGGACCGTCCCGAGGGCGGCATCATCAAGAAGGAAGGGCCCTTGGCCATCGCCGCGCTCAGGCTGTACTGCCCGCAGTGCAAGGCGGGCGTGCGCGCCGGGCGGGTTCGGGGGGAGGACGGGCGGACGGTCCGCAC
>CAYRFY010000220.1:1396-6903 GCA_964423635.1 uncultured Armatimonadia bacterium
GTTGTCGGGGCGGCGGCGGCCCTGGCCGCCTGCCACCTGCCCGCCGCCGGTAGCGACGAGCTGGACGCCGTCCTGTGCGCCCTCACCGCCGCCTGCTACGACAACCGCGCCCGCGATCTCGGCCTGTCCCTGCCTCAGGTGGCCTTCCCGGAGGATTTCGCACACGTCGCCGAAGACCCGCCGGAGGAGATCATCGCCGCCGAGGGGTGGGCCTATTTCCCGCTGGATGCCGCTATCACAAGAGGGGCGTAACATCAGAAGTGACCGATAAGGTGCAGTCTTCCGCCACAGACGACAACCAGCGGCAGCGCCGGTCTCGGCCGGCCTTCCGCGAGGCCGGTGTCATCGGCGTCCTCGTCCTGATGATGGCCGGACTGGCCGCAGCCACCTTCGACGGCGAGCGGGGCATCTCCACCTTCCTCCAGGGCGACAACCTGCTGGGGGTGGCCCTGGCCTTCAGCTTCATCGCCATCATGGCCATCGGCGAGACAATCGTGATCATGTCCGCGGGCATCGACCTCTCCGTGGGCTCCAATCTGGCCCTCAGCGGGATCGTCTGCGCCCTGATAGCCAAGTCGGGGTTTCTGGCGGGAGCGGAGCCCTGGCAGGTCCCCCTCGCGGTGCTGGGCGGTCTTTTCACCGGAGTGGTGATGGGACTTGTCAACGGCCTGCTGGTGGTGCGCGGGCGGCTGACGCCCTTCATCGCCACTCTCGGGACGCTGAGTATCGCCCGGGGCGCGGCGTACGCCCTGTGCAAGGGTTGGCCGGTGGACGGCCTGCCCGACGCCTTCTCCGACGGCATTGGGCACGCCACGCTCCTCCGCGTTCCTCTGGCGGTGTGGGCGATGGTGCTGGTGACCCTGGCCGGCGTGTACTTCCTCACCCAGACCCGCTGGGGACGGCACGTGTACGCCATCGGTGGCAACGAAGAGGCCGCCAGGTTTGCAGGAATCGATGTGGGCAGGACGAAGCTACTTGTGTACGCACTCTGCGGGCTCTCTTGCGGCATCGCCGCGGTCCTCATGACTGCCTGGCTCGGGGTGGCACAGTCCACCACAGGCATGGGCTACGAGTTGGATGTCATCGCCGCCGCCGTCATCGGTGGCGCCAGTCTCATGGGCGGCCACGGGTCGGCTCTGGGCGCGCTTCTGGGGGCCGCGATCATGGGGGTGCTGCGCAACGGACTGGTGCTGCTGAACGTCCGCGACTACTGGCAGCAGTTGGCGGTCGGGCTGGTCATCATCATCGCGGTGGCGCTGGACCCCTCGCGAAAGGACAGGTAGAGCGGACAGGAACGGCCGCGACGACGGAGAAGCGCGGACCCCAGGGCGCGTCTACACACACGCAACATACGGGAGGGAACAATGGTGAGGACACTGTGCATGCTGGTGGCTCTGGTGGGGTTATTCGTGGCCGCGCTTTGCATCCCGGGCTGTCCGTCCAAACCGACGCAGGAAGTGAGCGACGCCCCGGACCCCGCGGGCGCGCCAAAGCCGGGGGCCCCATCCGACGCGGCGGGCAAGACCTACACCTTCGCCCTCGTCCCCAAGCTGCTGGACAATCCCGTGTTCAAGCTGGCCGAGGAAGGAGCCATTCAGAAGGCCGAGGAGCTGGGTGATGTGGAGGTCATCTACCAGGGGCCGGCCACGGCCGACTCCAAGGCCCAGGTAGACATCATCGACAGCCTCATCAGCAAGAAGGTCGACGGCATCTCGGTCTCCTGCAATGAGGCCGGGATCCTCAAGGCCGCCATCGACCGGGCCGTGGACGCAGGCATCCCCACCATCACCTTCGATTCGGACTCCCCGGACAGCAAGCGCCTCACCTACTACGGCGTGGACAACATCAAGGCCGGGGAGAAGTGCGCCGAGCTGCTTCTCAAGCACCTTGGAGACACCACCGAGGGCGAGGTGGCCATCATCACCGGCGTCCCCGGTGCCCCCAATCTCGAGGAGCGCATCAAGGGCGCCACCGAGCTACTGGCGAAGCAGGCTCCCGATCTGAAGGTGCTTCCGGCCATGCCCTGCAACGATGACACCCAGAAGGGCGTAACGGTAACCAGGGATGTACTCCGGGCCCATCCCAAGCTCGTGGGCATCATCATGGTCGGTGGCTGGCCGCTCTTTGCGAAGGCTCCCGGCGCCTTCGAGGGCCAGGAACCCGGGAAGGTCAAGGTCATCGGCTTCGACGGACTGCCCAATGAACTGGACTACGTGCGCTCCGGCCACGTGCAGGCCCTCGTCGCCCAGCGCTGTTTCGCCTGGGGCAAGGAGAGCATGCAGATCCTGCACGACATCGTCGTGGACGACAAGACCCCGGAGCCCTTCATCGACTCGGGGCTGGATGTCATCGAGGCCGACGGCGTCGAGGAGTACGCGAAGAAGTGGGAAACCAAGAGCTTCTAGCGCCGGGGGGACGGCGGCGAACACCTCACCACGCAAATCGGGCCATCTGGCCCCGATCTACATGACACGGAGAGCACGGAGTTCCACGGAGAACGGCCAACGGCTCAACACACAGAACGGCGGAGTACATCGAGAACGGCAAAGAAGGGCCCGAGGGTAGGCGCCCCGAGACGGGCTCGCTTCGGAGGGTGAACGGACTATGCTGGGTAAGCTGCTGGGCTGGATCATCCTTGGCGGCATCGTGGGCTGGCTGGTGAGTCTCATCGCCGGCCGCGACTTCCAGGGCGGCTGCCTGACGTACGTCATCGTCGGCATCGTGACGATGCTCGTCATCGGCCTGCTATTCGCATTCATCAGAATCCTGGCGATCCTGCTGATCGTGGCCCTCGCCATCGGCTTCGTGCTGTGGCTCATCGGCACCCTGGGCGGGCCCTGAGGAGCCTGTCGGCTCGGTCAATTGGGCCGCCTACGTGCCTCGTTGCCATAGCTCAAAACGCGTAGGAATAGTGTCGTCACGGTCTTGCGAATGTGTTACCGCCGCATTGAAGACGCGATGACCCACGGGATGTCACCTGCCCCCCGCATATCCGAGGGTGCGAAACGACTCTTTCGACAGGCCCTGAGAGCACGGGCGGAGGCGGCGCGCAGCCGCCGGATCCGTGCAATCCATAGTGGCCGACCGCCCCGTGGTGTCGCCTACCGGTGCAGTCTGGCCGTATCCCGTGCGGGCCCCGCCGGGCAGCCCGGCCCCGGACCGCCTCATGTCTACTGCAGCGAGAATAGCCTCGTCTCGCCCAGCTCCATCTCCAGCGTCAGCGTCTTGGCCCCCTCGGCGACGGCCTCGCCATCCGGGATCGAGGTGACCTTGCAGGCTCGTGGCAGGTGGATGGTCTTTTCCCCCGCAGAGGTCGCCACCACCGCCAGGAAGTCGGCGTCGGCCAGGATCACATCATCCGAGTCGCTGTACAGATGCACTCCGCCTGCCTTCAGCACATTGCGCAGCAGCTTCGCCGGGCACTGGAGCGCGCCCACATACACCCGCAGGCCGTCTGCAGTGCTCTTCGCCGCCGCCGCCACGGAGCCGTCGGCGTAGCGCCCCAGCGCCTGCGCCGCCCCATCGCTCACGGTCCACAGCGGGTCCAGCAACGTTTCCGTGCCGAAGGGCTCTTCTAGGCCCTCGGACAGCCCCGCGGCCGCCGGCGTCACCCTCCCCGCCTGCGGCGTGCCGCGCTCCACGGCCATCCCCAGCACCTGACTCATGTTGCTCTCCGCCGCGTCCGCGTTCAGCAGCCCGCCACCGTAGAACCATACGGCCGTCTTGCCCTGCGTGGCCCGTCGCACGGCCTGCCGGGCCTCATCGTCGAGATGGAAGCAGTTGGCGAAGAAGTAGGCCTGCGCCGGCGGCACGTTGCCCGCCGTCAGGTCGCTGAGCAGATGGATGCGGAAGGGCACGCCCATCCGGAAGAACTGGGTGCGCATCTGGTAGACCAGGGGGGAATGCAGGTCGCGGCTGCACCTGGTGTAATAGGGGCTGACCTCGTCGACGATCAGCGCCACCTCCGGCGCCCAACTGGCGGGCCGGTCAATGTTCGCCCCGTAGAAGGCCTGCAGGGGCGCGATGTTCTCCCAGATGTCGGCGCCGTTGAGCCAGCCGATGCCGCCCAGGTCCATGTACCAGCAGGCCATTCGCCGCGGCCAGATCTGGGCGAAGTTCCGCTGATGCACCTCGAACGTCCCCTCCGGCGTGTCCACCCGGCCAAAGCCGGAGTCCTCCGGCGTCAGATAGGTGCGGGTGTCATCCTCATTGAGCCACAGCTTCCCCGCCTGCCGGACGGTGTCCACCGCGCTCATGAACATCCCGGCACCTCCGAGCTGCCGGTCGTTGTACGAGATCGGTGAGCACAGGATGTCCACATCGGGGCACTTGACCATCCGCGCCATGGCCAGATGCCCGCTGCTCTGCGGCCCCAGGGGAATGCCGTGCATGTCGAAGATGTAGCCGTAGAACAGGCACACCAGCTTCTTGCCCCCGGTCTCCCGCTTGATGACCCGTGCCATCATCTCCAGCGGCTCCTCCATGGCCACTTGCTTGTACTCGAAGTAGTCGATCACTTTCCCCTCGACCTGCGGATCGCGGAACATGCCCATGGTGGTGGCCCTCTGCGCCTCGGCCGAAGGCACCCGGACCGTCTCGAAGGTGGCCTGCGCATTGCCCCAGGCCTCTCGAAGCGCCTCCACCGTCCCGTAGCGTTGCTCCGCCCATCCGGAGAAGCCCTTGTCCATCGCCGGGGAGAAGTCAGACAGCACCGGCTCCCAGGACCTCTCGTAGAACCACTCGCCCGTGTGCTGGCCGCAGGGGTGGTAGCCCAGCATGTGCTCGCCGTAGCTCTCCTCGCAGTGGCGAACCAGGGCGGCCAGATGCTCCTGCATCTCCTGCCGCCAGGGCTCGGAGGCCATGCTCACGTATTGGCGCTTGCCGTCCTCGAAGAGCATGTTCTCGTCCGGGTGCTCATCCAGCCACCACTGGGGCGGCGTCACGCCGAAGCGGGGAAGCAAGAGGGCCTCGGGATCCACGGCCAGCGTGGTGTCGAAGGCGGCATCGACGCCGCTGAAGTCCGGCTCCTCGCCGGGCTTGGGCCAGGGCATGCCGATCCCGAAGGAGTGGATGTGCACCCCGGCGTCCCGGGCGAGCGCCACCTGCTGCTGATACGAGGAGTTGTCGGCGCTGTAGATGCGCCACGGCGGGCCGATGCGCAGGGCCATGAAATCGGCACTCCGCGGCTTGTCGGCCTTCATCCATAGCGAGTAGGTATATTGCTGTCCCTTCTTCAGGTTGTAGCCCACCTGGTGGAAGTGGATGTGCATGCGGTCCTCACCGGGGCTCTTGATGTCCACCCGCAGGCTCTGTCGACCGCTGACCTTCGTGGTCTCATCGGTCTGCCACTCCGCCTGCGCATCGGCGTAGTCGGCGGTGAACAGGCTCCACTCTCCGTCGATCTCCTCTCGCGTACCCTCCCAGTCGCCCTGGCGGACCCAGTTCTCCGCAGGCTCGTCCACGAACGGCCCGGGATAGAACCTCAGGTCGTCCACCCAGACGGTGCC
>CAYRFY010000220.1:6956-11398 GCA_964423635.1 uncultured Armatimonadia bacterium
AACATGATCGGGCTGCTCGGACTGCCGTTGACAAACAGCGTCGGCGAACCGGCATGGAGCCTGACCTCGGCCTCCAGGCCGAAAGCATGGATCCCCATCGTAAGGCCCCCTATCACGAAGATGGCGCTGAGAGCAAGGGCGTGGCGGCTTGATCGAGGCATGGCGATCTCCTGTGAAGCATAACGGTGAGAGGCGTGAGAGCGAACGGCAATCGCGGACGGCCACGACGGGCCCTCGACCCCGGTCCCTTGTACGCTTCTGGAGAAGCGCCGGGCCGAGCCTCCCCCCGCCTGCGGGGAAGGAGCACGGCCCACGGCGCCGCTCCCTGCGGGCCGCGGGCCCGCTTTCCCTCTCCTTCGCGATACAACCGCTCAGGAGAGGGCTACGGCCAACGGCACCTCACCCCCGGCCCTTCGGGCCCGCCGGCACGGTGGTGCTCCGAAGTATCTGCCGACGGCCAGGACGGGGCCCGCCGGGCCCCGTCCGCCTGAGGCTGCGACGTGCGGGGGCCCCTACTCTTCCGCGAACCCGTACGGCCTGCTCCGCACGATGAAGGGCCGCTTCGCGCCGTCCTCCAGGGTCAGCTCCCCGACGGCCGCCAGGCGAATCGGCCCTTCGGTGCGCGCGATGTCAAAGCTCACCGTCTCCCCCACTCCCGGCAGGGCTCCCAGCTCGGACAGTGCGTTGCCCTGCATGTCCTGCACAACCACCAGGCCCACGGCCGCTGTGGCCGCAACGCGATGGCTGCCCAGGGAGGTGAGCGTGACGGTGACCGGAAGTGTCCGGCCCTCCACCGTCTGCACCGAGGAGCTGTCGTCCATGGCGGAATCGAAGGTCACGATCGGCCCGTTGTGGGGCAGGATGGCTTTCTGTGACGTCACACCCCGCGCCAGCTTGGGGAAGGTGATGTTGGCCAGCGATTCGCCCATGTTGAAGATGATGAACCCGTCGGCGCCCTGCTCCCGCGCGATGCCCACCTGGGCCACCACACGGTCGTCGGGGATGATGAAGGCGCCGATGCCGGAGTACAGGGGCACCGCGCCGCCGACGAAGCCCACCTCGCGGGCAACCGTGGACTCAAAGGCGGTATTGCTCTCCAGGTAGTTCATGGGGCAGACGAAGTCCAGCCAGCCCTCCTTGCACCACAAGACCCAGTCCTGGCCGATTTCGTCGCGGCAGCCCGGGTAGCTGAGGAAGACGGCGGCGGAGATCTTCACATGCGGCTTGATCTTCCGGGATTCCTCGGCGGTGGCGCGCACCAGCCGGGTGATGTTGTCACGCCGGAACTCGCGGTACTCCTCGCGCAGGTCGCCGGAGTGGCACTCCTGCGGCCAGTTTTCCACATTGCGGCCGATCCGCGCCTCGAAGCGCTGCCGGCAACCGTCGCAGTAGCAGTAGCTGCCGTTGGAGTAGCGAATGTAGTCGAAGTGCACGCCGTCCACGTCGTACTTGCGGACCACCTCGAGCATGGTGTCCAGCTCGAGTTGGTAGTTGTCGGGATGAGAGGGGCAAAGCCAGGCCAACTCCTCACCCGTGTTGCTCATCTGCAGACGCCCCTCGGCCCGGAGCTTGTCCACGAACTCCTTGGGCACCCCGCTGCCCAGGTTCCAGTTCACCTTCCACGGATGGACCTCGATTCCGTGCTCCTTGCCGGCGGCCACGCACTGGGCGATTTGATCTCCGCGCTCCTCGAAGGTCCGCGAGTGCGGGAGATACTCGCTGTCGTAGTGGGCCACGCCGCCCCACCACATGTTGGGCACGACGGCGTTGAAGTTCGCGGCCGAGAGCCGCTGCATGGCATCGTCCCAGGTGCCGCAGTCACCGGTTCCGGAGTGGTTCCACACCGCCCGGAACTCTCCGTCGCGGCTGCTATGTGCCACCACATAGGCATCCACCAGCGCCTGCCGGAGCTTGACGGAGGCGCCGATGACCTGTGGATAGCGTTCGGCGGCGAGCAGGCCCTCGGCCTCCCGGCGCGCCGTCTCGGCCTCGGCCAGCCGGGCATCTACCTCGGCCCGAGACTCCGGTTGGAGCTCCTGGGCCCTGAGGAAGGCCACCAGATCGTCGCGGGTCTCGAAGCTCCCGATCTGCATGGCGTTGCCCAGGGCATTGGCCGCCGCCTGCTTCCAGGCCTCGGGAACGAAGTGGCCCACGACGCTCATGAGAAACTGCCGCTTGGGCTCCACATCGCTGCCGGTGAGGATGTGGCCCATGTACAGGCCGTTGTCACTCAGCACCACGGCGGCCCCGGTGTTCTTGCCCTCCCGGTCCTGCCAGTTGCCGATGACCCGGGCTTCCGGCCCCTGCGGGCTTACGAGCTGGGCGTTCCAAGATTCCTGCCCCATCGCCTCCGGCACGCCCGGAATGGCGTCGGGCTCGAAGGCCACGGAGGCGAACTCCCCGTCGTAGTCCCGGGACTTGTAGGTGACATCTCCCAGTCCAAGCAGCTCGGCGATGGCCGGCCGGACGCTGTAGAACACGACGATCTTGCCTCCGGTCTCCACATAGCGCCGGACCTGCTCCACGGCCTCATCGGACATCCCGGGGCTGTAGGCGAAGATCGCCAGCCTGCAGTTGGGCAGGCCGTCCTTGGCCACGCCCTCCTCGGTCAGGACGCCGTGGGGGATCCCGTAGTCATCCAGGTAGCCGCTCACATCGCGGGCGGCGTTCAGGGCCGTCTGCCTCTCCCCGCCCTCCGCCGCGCCGCGGACCACGGCGATGTCCTCGGTGCGGGCCTGCAGGTTGTCCAGGCCGCAGACGGTGTCGGTCTCCAGAGCCTTCCAGGCGCAGATGCGGACCCCATCGATCTTGTCCCAGCCGGCCGGAGTGCCCTCGGTACCGAAGCTCCCGCGGCCGATGACCACGCGCTTCCAGCCCTTGGCCGGGGAGAACCCGGAGCCATACCAGCCCTCGCCGGAACGGAAGTAGATGGTCCCGCCGCGGATGGGCCGGACATCCTCGGCGTAGAAGTCGAAGGTGATGCTCCCATACGAGGACAGGTCCAGTTCGATGTCGCGGTCGTAGACGGCGCGGTTCACGTCCTCCCGGCTGAAGAGGCACGGCATCTTCAGCGCCGTCTTGCCCCCGTCCTCGGTGTCTCGGGTCATGATATCCGCCGGGTCCACCGCCTCGGCGGGAACCCAGGCGGCCTGAGCCGCCGCGGCATCGGCATACTCGCAATCGTCGATCACCAGCACCTCGGCACAATAGGCCCACTGTAGGGTCAGCAGCGTCGCCACTGCGATGGCAGCATTGCGCATATGCTTGGCCTCCCGATAGTCAAAGGGTGTCTCGTCCCGCCGTACTCAAGCCGTGCTCTGTGTCTCTGCCCTCTGGCGTTGCTCCGCCTCCTACAGCCCCTCCCAGTACTCGTACCACTTCCGGAGCCCCGTCTCGATGGGCTCGAGGTCACAAATCTCGTACTCCAGAGCATAGTCCCCTTCATAGCCCGCGTCCTGCAGCGTCTCCACGACCCACCGGTAGTCGACGACGCCCTCTCCCAGGTGGCGGCGCTCGAAGGTGTCGCCCACCCAGGCGCCGTCCTTCACATGAACGTGGGTGATCCACTCGCCGAAGGCGGCGAAGGCCTCCTTGTAGTCCACCTTGCCGTGCATCAGATTGCACGGCTCGTATAGCACCCCGAAGTGCTTGCTTCCCACGGCCTCGCACAACTGCAGCGCCACCGGAGGGTTGCCCGCGATGCTGCCGGCGTGATTCTCCATGCCCAGGTAGATGCCTTGGGTCTCGGCATAGAGGGCGCTGTCCCGGAACTGCGGGGCAATGAGCGGCACCTGGGCGGGATCGTCGCCGGAGCCGGGCAGGATACGGATCGAACGGGCGCCGAAGCGTGCGGCCAGGTCGATGGTAGCGATCATCTCTTCCATCGCCGTCTCGCGCACCGCCGGATCTGCCGAGGCGAAGTCCCTGCCCGGATAGCTGCCCAGGTTGCCGATGGCTATGCCGTGGCGAGTGCACAGCGCCTCGATCTGGGCCGGGTCCACCTCGGCCGGATCGGTGGAGAAGTGCGGCGCCCGCCCCCAGAGATCCACCTTGCCAAACCCCGCCGCGGCCAGTACACCCAGCGTGTAGTCCAGGTCCTTCTCACGCAGCGGGTAGCTGCAGGTGGAAGCCCGGCTCATGTCCATGGCAATCGCCCTCTCCGCGGCCCGCGGGCCGGCTCGATTCGGTGGGATGCACAAGTTCGGCGGGTGAGCACGTCAGACCTTCCTCAGGGCAACGGCAAAGAGACGTCTCGCCACGGAGACCCGGAGCACGCGGAGCGCCACGGAACACCGCGGAGTACAGAGACGCAGAGAACGGTAGAGAGCCCAAAGAGCGCCGGAGAAGGGATAGGCAGAGGCCGGGAGTGGGCACGAAGGGCGGGTCCCGGGCTCCCGCGGGTTCCACCCACCGTCGCCGTACCCGCCGTTGCCCCCGCCGTT
>CAYRFY010000221.1:0-5847 GCA_964423635.1 uncultured Armatimonadia bacterium
CCGCCGAGCCCGTCGAGGGCGATGCCCCGGCAGATGCTCCGGCAGATGCTCCGGCAGATGCTCCGGCAGATGCTCCGGCAGACGCCCCGGCAGACGCTCCGGCAGATGCCCCGGCGGACGCCCCGGCCGAGTAAGCTCGGTCCTAAGAGCCGCTGCGGCCACGCGACCTTACGCGACGTCCGCGGAAGATAGAAGCCACGAGAAGGGTCGCCGATGCATTGGCGACCCTTCTGGCTATCTGCACGCTATCGGTTCGGCTGCGTTCCTGCAACACCTCCCGCGCAGCAAGGAGCCCCCTGCCATGAACGGTCGCGAGATCATCACACGGGTGCTTGCCCACTCCATCCCCGAGCGTATCGGCCTCACCTACTCCGCCTACGAGACACAGCCGCGCCTGTGCGACACCGCCGGAGTCGGCCCCTCACCGGACCCGGGCTTCGAGCCCCGGAAGTGGGAGGACGACCGGGGCGGCGAGTGCCACGTCGACGAGTGGGGCTGTGTCTGGCGGCGCATCAAGGGCAAGACCCTCGGCGGAGAGGTGATCGATGCGCCCCTCAAGACCTGGGACGACCTGGAGCACTACAGGCCGCCCACGCTGGACGATCCCGCCAGATATCGGCACGCCGCCGAAGCCTGCCGCCGGATCACCGACCGCTACATCCTGGGTAGCCTTCCCGGCTGCTGCTTCAACGCCGCCAGATACCTGCGGCGGCTGGAGAACTATCTGCTGGACTGCGCCGGAGAGCCCCAGAACATCCTCAGGCTCAACCGCATGGTCAGCGACATTGTCCTGGCGCAGGTGGACATCTACGCCGACATCGGCGCCCAGGGCGTGTTCTTCTGTGAAGACTGGGGCACCCAGGAGCGGCTGATGGTCAGCCCGCGCATGTGGGACCAGCTCTTCCGCGAGACCTTCGAGCGTCTCGTCCAGCGCGCCCACAGCCGCGGGCTCACCGTCTGGATGCACTCCTGCGGGTATGTGAAGGACATCATCCCCTCCCTCGTCGACATCGGTGTGGATGTGCTGCAATTCGACCAGCCCGAGCTGCACGATCTCGACTGGCTCGCCCAGTTCTCCGCCAAAGTCACCTACTGGTGCCCCATCGACATCCAGACCTCCCTGCAGTGCGGCGATGAGACCCGGATCAAGGCCAAGGCACGGGAGATGGTGCGGAAGCTGGGGTCTGAGGGCGGCGGCTTCATCGCCAAGGACTATCCGGACAACCATTCCATCGGTTGCGATCCGATCTGGCAGCACTGGGGCTACGAGGAGTTCCTGCGCGTCGGCCGCTACGACGCGGACGGCACCTGCCCACCGGCGCGGTAGCCGCCCCCCTCGCGGCGCACTGTCGGCCCCTCATCCCGCCATTGACAAGGACGGCGATTGAAGTGACCGCCAAGGAACGCGTTGCCTGCGCCTTCGAGCTGCGCCCCTACGACAAAGTCCCCATCTACCAGGCCGGGTTCTCGGCCACCGTGGGCTCGCAGATCCTGGGACGCGAGGCCTTCGTCGGCGGCGGTCGCGTTCAATACCTGGAGGCCGTCGCACTGTGGAACGGTGAACAAGCCCACCAGGAGTACCTCCGCCGCTGCCACGAGGACGCCGTCGAGCTGTGTCGCACCCTGAAGCTCGACATCGTCCGCACCACGTACTGGCGGATGCCGGAGAAGCCCACCCGCAGGATCGACGAGTTCACCTTCCTCTACGGCGATGAGAACGCCACCTGGCGCGTCATGCGCCACGACCCTCAGACCGAGCTGTATCAGATCATCGACCATAGCCCGGTGCCGGCGCCCACTATCGACGACCTCGAGCGCGGCGTGACGGCTTTCGAGGAGCGGGTGCAGGGCTACGAGCCCGGCCCCACGATGTTTGGCGCCATCAAGAGGACCATGGACGAGTTCGGCGAGGACGGTGTACCGTACGGGGGCGGAGGCGTCGGTCTGTGCATCCCGCGCGAGCCTATCTGGCTCGAGGCCGTCGCTCTGCGCCCCGACATCGTCAAGAGGTACCTGGACGCCCAGGCGGAGCAATCGGCACGCAACGCCGCCCTTGCCGGCAAGCTGGGGGTACGCTATCTGTACGGTGGCGGCGATTTCGCCTCCGCAAAGGGCCCCTTCTACTCCCCGCGGGCCTTCCACGAGCTCATGCTCCCGGGGCTGCGGAAGATCACCGCCGCTTGCGATGCCGCCGGCACCCTCCACGGCTTCGCCAGCGATGGCGACCTGTGGTCGGTGGCCGACGACCTGTTTGGCAATGTGCACTTCTTCTACGAGCTGGACTGCAAGGCGGGCATGACCATCCGCCGCGTGCGAGAGGCCTTCCCGAAGGTCGCCCTGCTGGGGGGCGTGAACTCCGAGACCCTGCATCTTGGCTCGACGGAGGATGTGAAGCGCGAGGCACAGGAGGCCATTGAGGCCGCCCGGGAGCTGGGGGGATGCGTGATCGGCTGCTCCAACCAGATCGTGGCCGGCACGCCGCTAGAGAACGTCTGGGCGATGATGGAGGTCCTCTGGCAGGGAGGGTAGGAGGCCGTTCGCGGCACTTCACCGGGCTCCTGGGGACCTCCCGAAGGCTCCCTTCCGCCCGCTGCATCCCCCTGCACAGCCGGCGGCCCGCGCGCATCCTCTGTGCATGGGTGGCGAGCAGTCTGTGAGACCCTCGACCGCGAAGCCTGAGCGTACGGCCCCGCGCGTACGGCCCACGAAGACGACCTGGGTCGTGAGCATCCTCTGCGTGGCCGCCGTGGCCGCCGGCGGAGCGTTCTCGGCCCTGGTCCGCTACGACCTGGTGGGCTTCGGCCACCTGCCACGCTCCGCCGTGTTCCTCTGTTTTGTACTCCTGATGGTCAATGCGGGGCTCAAACGCCTGCTGGGCCGACGCGTCCTGGGCTCGGAGCAGTTGCTGTTTGTCTTCATCGCCGTCATGGTGATGTCCGGCTTCCCGGGCCAGCAACTGGTGACATACCTGTACATCGGGCTGGTCGGCTGCCAGCACTACGCCACCGCGGAGAACAAGTACGCCGAGACCTTCTTCGACTATATCCCCCGATGGCTCGTGCCCTCCATGGACCCGGACAGCCCCTCGGTGCGCTGGGCCTTCTACGGCCTGCCGCCGGGGCAGTCAATCCCCTGGCAGGAGTGGATCCTGCCCCTTGCGGCCTGGACCCCATACCTGCTGGCCCTCCTGCTGCTGAGTGCCACGGCGGTGGCGCTGCTGAAGCGCCGCTGGGCCGATGAGGAGCACATGGTGTTCCCGCTGGCCCAGATTCCCGTGGAGATGCTCACCTACGACCGCGAGGAGGCCCTCTTGCCCGGCGTGTTCCGCGGATGGCTGTTCTGGGCCGCGTTCACGATCCCCGCTGTGCTCTACTCCAAGAACGCCCTGCACCACTACGTCCCCGGCATCCCGGAGACCGACCTCACCCCCGACATCGGAGTGGTGTTCGGCGGCCGGCCGTGGAACATGCTGAACTACTTCCCTTACCATTACTACTTCGAGATGCTGGGCATCACCTATCTGGTCTCGGATGAGGTGTCCTTCAGCCTGTGGTTCTTCTGGATCTTCCGGCGCCTGGGGGCGGTGTTCCGCGAGACCCTGGGCCTGGGAAACCATGCGGACTTCTTCACCCACCAGGGCCTGGGGGCCTACACACTGCTGGCGCTGATCTACGTGTGGTCCGCGCGGCATTCGCTGCGGGATATCGCGCGCAGGGCCGTGTTCGGTGATGGCCCGTACGACGATAGCGCACAGGCCATGTCGGCCCGGCTGATGCTTCTGGGATTCTGGGGCTCGCTGCTCACCATCGTGGTCTGGGGCCACGCGATCGGCGCCACCTGGTGGAACGCCCTGGCGCTCATCGGCTGTTACCTGATCTCCATCGTCGTGCTCACTCGCATCGTGTCCGAGGCCGGGGTCTTCGCGGTCTGGACGCCCTTCGGCAACCAGGAAGCCCTGCTGGTCAAGGTGCTGGGGACCGGAGCGATAGGCCCCCGGGCCATCACCGCCCTGTCGTACATGGGCTACAAGATCAAGGACACCGCCTCGCTGTCCGCGGGCAACATCATGCAGGGGTACAAGATCGCGGACTTCGGGTGGCTGCAGGCACGACAGGTGGCCCTGCTGATCGGGGTCGCGCTGGTGGTGGGCTTGTTTTGCTCCCACGCGCCCTCGCTCTATGCCATCTACTCCCGCAGCATCCCCGGCCTGGGGTGGTGGCCGAAGGGTTCGGGAAACGCATTGGGGCAGGGAATCTCGCAGCTCATCCTGGCCAACAAGCCCTTCACCGCCGGCAACTACGGAAACATGGCTCTCGGCGCAGTGACGGTGGTGTTTCTCAACTTCATGCGCCAGAGGTTTCTCTGGTGGCCCTTCCACCCCCTGGGCTACACGGCGCTGATGGGCCCCCAGTACATGGGCGACCGCTACGGCTTCTCGATCTTCCTGGGCTGGCTACTGCGTCGCCTGGTGGGCAAGCTCGGAGGCTTCTCGGCCTACCAGACCGGGCGTGTGGCGGCCATCGGCATGATCGTGGGCAACGCCGTAGTGCTCCTGAGCTGGAGCATCGTGCACTACTTCCACCCCATCAGCACGGTCCTGATCATCGAATGACACGGCGACTGCCCGGGCTCTGCGGAGCCGGGGAGCTTTGGTGAGCTTCATTTAACAATGGAGTGCAGGTTTGGGGGACTCGGGCGAGGAACACACTGGAAGTAATGCAGTCGGCGCGGCCAAGATTCCATTCCTGTTCAGAGGCGCCCCCCCAAAGCGACGCAATGCGAAATGCCCATTTCGCGCGGTGTCCCACGACACGTCGCGGGGATGTCCCGGGCCTGCCGCCCGGGACCGATGTTGTTGGCGTTCTCCGTGGCGGCGCATGGGTTCTTCGCCGGGCCCCAGATTGCTCCATCTCGAGGAGGTCACACAATGAGGAAGTCCGGTTTCACACTGATTGAGTTGTTGGTAGTGATCGCGATCATCGCCATTCTCGCCGCGATCCTGTTTCCGGTCTTTGCCAGAGCTCGTGAGAAGGCGCGCCAGGCCAGTTGCAGCAGCAACCTCAAGCAGATCGCGCTGGGGATGCTAATGTACGCCCAGGACTACGACGACACCATGATCGCCGGCAGCGGCTGGCAGGGCCAGAGCGTCAATTGGCAGCTCAAGATCGATCCGTACACCAAGAACAAGCAGATCTACACCTGCCCCAGCCACGGCGAGTCGGTGCAGTCCTACGGTGGCTCCGGCCCCTTCGGGTTCGCGGACCTGTACTTCGGCTATGGCCACCCCTGGCGTGGCGGCGCGAAGCTGGGAGCGGTCTCGGCTCCGGCCGAGACGGCCCTGACCCAGGACGGCTGCCACCCCGCGGTGGACGGCGCCCGAGGTGCGGTCCCCGCCATGTGCAAGGGCTTCGACCCCTGCAACACGACCCCCATCAACGAAAGCCACTTCAACCACAACGGCGGCAGCAACGTGGCTTTCTGGGACGGGCACGTCAAGTGGCTGGGCTGGCAGGCCCTGAGCATCATCAACGACAACAGCCGCTCCATCTGGCGCACAAACTAGCTCGGACCGATGACCGCACACACGAAGAGGGAGCGCCGAGGCGCTCCCTCTTCCCATCTCTGCTTTCTCCGACGACGCCCGCTCAGTTCCAGCCGTCGTCGCTGTCGCCGCCGAAGCCGTCCTCCTGCCGATCGCCCTGCTCCCACTGCCCCTGCTGGCCGAAGCCCCCTTGCCCCTGCTGGCCAAAGCCCCCTTGCCCCTGCTGGCCAAAGCCGCCCTGCTCCTGCTGGCCGAAGCCGCCCTGCTCCTGCTGGCCAAAGCCGCCCTGCTCCTGCTGGCCAAAG
>CAYRFY010000221.1:5947-11381 GCA_964423635.1 uncultured Armatimonadia bacterium
CCCCCTGCCCCTGCTGGCCGAAGCCGCCGGACATGCCGGGCATCCCCGTGCCGATGACCACGTCCACGGTGGCGCCCGGGTCGGCGCTCCAGGAGACGTCCAGGCCCACGCGGAGCTTATAGGTGTGCCTGGCGTTGGCTCCCAGGTACGTCGGAGGGGCGTTGGGCGGGATCTGGAGGCTCACCTCCAGCACGTGCTCGTCGCCCGGGGCCAGCGTCCCGCCGGGGAAGCGTTGCTCGGCGTTCACCGTCTGGGTCGAGCTGTGCTCGGTGCGCTTCTGCTGATAGGTCTGCGCATCCGCGAACCCGTCTCCGTCTCGATCGCGACCTGTGGTATTGCCCTCGACCACGGGGACCTCATAGCGGATCTCCTCCTGGCCCCGCAGGGTGACGAGAATGGAGTTGATCTTCATCTCGGCGTTCCCGGCGATCATCGCCCGCGCATTGATGACCTCTCCGGGGAAGTACATGGGCTTGTCCAGCTCCACCACTACATTGGCGCCTCCGCCGGTTATCCTGTCCCACAGTTTCATCGCGATCGTCCTTTCGTTGCGGCGGCCGGCGGCGGGGTTGGCCGCCGACCGCCATTCGCGGTGAGCTACTGCGACAATTGTTCTATGGCCTCCGCCACCGACTGCTTGAGCACGAAGACGGCGTCCGGATCGGGCAGGAAGCGGGTGGAATAGCGGCCTCCGGCGTTGGGGATGTCCACCAACTCGGCGGACCGGGCCAGTACCTCCTCGGCCGCCGTGGTGTCCTTGCCTGCCGCCTTCCCCTTAACGATCAGTTCCCTCAGTAGGTACAGGTACTCGTAGTCTTCTTCCCCTTCACGGGCCTGCTCCAGACGCACCGAGCTGACGATGCCGTCGTAGTCGATGGGTGACCCCGGGTAGGCCAGGAAGCCGTCGCCATTGGGATACCGAACCCAATACTGCTCCCCGGGCACTCCGGCCTGGCTGATGTAGCTGTGCCACCCGAACTCGTAGGGATTGTACGTGAGCCACGTGAGGCCCCAGAACTCGTAGGCCTCCACCCCGTACTTGAAGCAGTAGTGGGGCAGGAGACGCTCCACGCCGCAGTACGGCGTGTCGGTGCACATCTGCCCATCGGTGGTGAAGTACAGCCGGGCGCCGCCCTCCTTGATCTCCTCCATCAGGTCGGTGGAGACCACGCCGTAATGCCCGATACCCCACACATCAATGTACCCGTCCCACTGAGGCACGTGGTGCCAGGTGCTGGAATAGATGGGGATCTTGGGGTCGACCTCGTGGATCATGTCGCACAGCGCCTGCATCTGCTCGATGATGTGCTGGGTGCCGTAGAAGGGCTCGTCGGAGATGTACAGGATGCAGCGATCGTCCCAGCCCTTCTCCTTGAGGTGGTCCCAATACAGCTTCAGGCAGGCCTGATAGGCTCTCTTGTACTCGGGCCGCAGTTTGGTGCGGTCCACGTCCTCATACGGATACTCGGCGTCGTAGGGCTTCTCCCCGAACTTGTTGCCCGGCGGATGGCCCCAGCCGAAGAGATAGAACATCCCCGGTGTGTAGAAGTGCGGCATCTTCAATTCGTCCAGATAGTGGGTGGCGGCCTTGTCGAACTCCGTGAAATCCGCGGTGGCCTTCCCGTTCTCGTAGCTGATGATGGGGTCGGGACTGATCTTGTCCGGGCAGACCCGACGCTGAGCCATGAAGTTGACCATCTCCGTGCGCTGCTCGGCGGCGGTCCTGCCGCCCAGGGCCCAGCGTCCGTCACCGCGCAGGTCGTAGATGGCCCCGACGTGCTTCTCCCGCGGGAGGGAGAAGTCCCACACCCGCAGGGAGTAGGGGGCCTGCGCCACCGTCTCCCCGCCCCGGCTGAGGGTCACCGTTCCCGAATACTCCCCGGCGCCGGCATCCTCAGGCACGTAGACGGTGACCCAGAACGCTCCCGTCTGATTGGCCGCCAGGTCCAGCGTGTTCGTGGGCAAAAGCGGGTCCGGCCACATGCCCGGCCAGCCGTCGCAGGCGCCCGGCACCGTGGGGAACTTGCGGTGCCAGGTAGGGGTCTTGGAGCTGTAATAGCTGGTGGGGTGGTCGATGGGCACATAGCCCACCACGTTGATCTCCGGCGGCGGCAATGTCCCGCCGGCACCCGTCGGGGCCGAGGCCGAGATGCTGACGCTCTCCAGATCCTCGGGGCCGCGAAGGGCGAACTGCATGGGCTCGTACTCGCCCCGCGCCGCGCTCACGGCCATTGCCGCCGGCTCGCGAGGCGGAACGTCATCGGGGAACACCTTGACGATCGCGTTCATCGGCCACAGCGCAAGATCCCCCGACTGCGGAGCCGCGGCCGCCTCCAGACGCCCCGCCCGAGAAGCCGTCGTCTCCACCAGCACCACTCCGTCGTGCCACGCCGTACCCGTGGCCAGCATCGTCAGATGGAGCTGGAAGCTCGCGATGTCCGGGGGCATGGGAAACAGCGCCGAGACCAAGGTCCAGTCGCTGGTATCACCAATCGCCGGCCCGGCGCTGGTGTACTGCCGCGATTCGCACAGCTCCCCCTCGGCATTGCGATAGTGGGCGTGGAGCTGCAAAGTGCCGTTCTTGAGGTCCTCGCACTTGAGCCATGAAGCGAAGAGGTACGTCTTGTCCGGAGCCACCGGCACGTCCTGACGCCAGCCCGTCCAGGCCGGCTTCGATTCATGGGGGATGTGGATGCGCGCGCTGCGGCTCCCGAACAGCCCCGGCTCGTCCAGGCCCATCTCGGTGTCCTTCGGCCGCTCGCCCTCCGCCCCTCCGGGCCAGTCCTCCGGCAAGGCGTCCCCCAGCTCGAAGCTCCCATTCCTGACCAGGTTCAGGTCGCCGGACAGCAGGGTCTCGTAGTCGCCCTCCAGGCCGGCGGGGATGCGCGGGTCCGTGGACACATATAGATAGTAGCACTGGATGCTACCCGCCGGTGCCCGGGCCTCGAACAGCACCGAGCTTTGCAGCCGATAGTGGGGGATGACACCCTCTTGGCCCACTACGCGGATCGACGCCTCATTGGCCTTGCCCCGCAGCCGTGCCATGAGCCCTGTGATGTTCACGGCCGTCAGGCTCGGCCCCACCGCCGTCTCGGAGGCGTTCACAAGGCGCACCGGCATCCGGTACTCCCAGCGCAGGTCGTCGCCGGGGTCGTCGTCATACCACGGGGCATCGGCGCCGATCTCCGTGAGCTGCAGCCTCTCGGGCCGGTGGGCCCGGGCGCTGATGGGAAGGTCCTCGTCGCACTCCAGCGACACATCATCGAACCACGCCGTCCCGGTGCCGCGCAGGACCGTGCCCAGGTCGGAGACCGTGGCATCCTCCGGGGCCACGAACTTGGCCGTGACCTCCTTCCAGTCATACGTACCGCTTCCACCGTCCAGCATGGGCGAGATCAGCATGCTGTTTTCGTCATTGCCCACATGGATGTACCAGCCCGCGAAGCCCTCCACATCCTGTGCCTTCACCCACGCGCGCATGGTGTAGCCGGCGCCGCCGATGATGTGGATGCCCCTCTGGCGCGTGGCGATCCACGTGTGCTCGGCGCCCTTGCTGACCACCGTCTTGAGACAGCGCTGTCCCGAACGGGGGTTTTCCGTCACCCAGGTGGCCTGGTGGTGCTGATCGCCGGAGTCGTGCTGCCAACCTGCCGGGGCCGCCCCGGTCCCCTCTTCCATGCCGCCGTTGCGCAGGCCGTGCACGCCCTGGAGAAAGTCCGGCACCCGCCAGGCCTGCGGGTTGTCGTAGTAGACGAAGTACGTCGCCGTACCGTCTGCCGCGCACTCGACGGGAAGGGCCAATTGCCCTCCGGCCGGTACCGGGCCGTCCTTGATCTCGGCCCCGTCCGGTCCGGTGATCGACCACAGCATCTCGACGCCCTCGGCATTGCACACCCGGACGGCGTCGGCCTGCGCCCCGGCCAGGTCCGCCTGCCCCTCGCCATCCCCGATCTGTACCGTCACCGGCACACCGGCCAAATCCCGACCGGTGCCATTGCGGACATCCACCTGAATGCGTGCGCGGAAGGTGCCGTCATTGCCCAGGTACAGGTCCTGGTGCCATGGCGGGGCCGCCCAGGCGGCTACAACCATGAAAGTCAGAACGGCACAATAGGCCCGTGTCATGTGCGTGCTCCTTTGGCTGCGCCGGTCATACGTGATAGACGTACAGCCCGCGGTTCTCCAGCGGGAGGTCCACCCACACGCCGCCCCGGCGGTGGCTCTCTGCCACGGCCAGACAGATCTCCGTGGCATGGTGTGCGATACCTACATGGTTCAGCGCCGGGCGCCCCGTCTCGTGGGCCTCGATCAAGTCCTCCAGGCAGGCCACGGTGGCGCTTCTCTCGATCCCGATCCGCAGCGGCTCTTGCTCGTATCGGGCCCACCTGCTCTCCGGTTGCCGAGGCAGACGCCAGGAGAAGTCCATCCCGTTGTTCATGGCGTCGATGATGCCCCCGGTGCCGATCACGCGGACATCGTAGTTGCCGTGGGGCACCTGCCAGGCCTCGCTGCCGTCCTCGAACTGGACCTGGTACACCGCGGACGGGTCGTGATCCAGACGATTGCCCTCGAGCTGCAGGTCGCGCGGGAAAAGCTCGCCCCGTGCCCTGGCGGCCCGGGGCTCTCCCAGCATGTACATGGCGAAGTCCACCGCGTGGATGTTGCTGTGCAGGAGCGTGCCGCCGGACATCTGCACCACGGCCCGGGGCTGCCCGATCTTGCCCTCGGCAATGAGCCCGCGCATCTTCTGATAGTGGTCTCCGAAGCGGCGCAGAACTCCGGTATTGAAGACAGTGTTGTTGCGCTCCACCGCGACCTTGACGGCATCGGCCTCGTCCATGGAGCAGGCCATGGCTTTCTCCAGGTAGATCATAGGCACCCCCAGGTCGGCGACCGCCACGGCCAGCTCCGCGTGGCTGTCGCCCCGGGTGCAGATGGCCACCAGGTCGGGAGCCTCCTGCCGGATCATCTCGGAGAAATCCTGGTACAGCGCACTGCAGCCCCATCGATCGGCGAAGGCCCGGCGCCTGTCGTCCAGCAGGTCCGCGCCGCAGGCCAGGGTCAGCCGATCGCTGGCCTCGCAGGCGCCGGCAATGCTATAGGGCAGCTTGAAGGCATCATAGCCCACGATCTCGTCGCAGATGGTGCTGCCCATGCGGCCGAGCCCGATGATCCCTACTCGGTAGGTCTTCACGGTACCCTCCGAAGGTCTGATGTTGGCGGATTCGCCGGAAGGGTTTCTCCGCCGCACGAGGAAGTTCCTTGCCGCTGCTGCGCGCCCGGGCGACGGGGTACAAGCGCGCCCGTGGCACCGACCTTCTACGGGGCTCCGTCGCGCCGTTCGGTATCCCCGTAGGTCGGGCTTTACACTCAGATTATGCAGGCGCCGATTCACGTCGCCTCACCCCCCCAGCCCCCCTCTCCCTTACTCCGC
>CAYRFY010000222.1:0-8762 GCA_964423635.1 uncultured Armatimonadia bacterium
GGCATGTCAGGAGTTCTGACATTATGCATGAACGCACTGGGGCCACATTTCGCCGTTCCCACGTCCGGAACGGTCGAAGTACTGCCGTTCTCCCCCCTCCTCCCGTCTCCGCCGGCCGTTTGGCGGAGTACAAGCGGCTCGAAGAGACGCCGAGAGGCGGGGCTGGGGGGGTGAGGCGACGTGAATCGGCGCTTGCCCGGAACCTGCACAATCTGAGTACAAAGCCCGCGCCACGGACGGCCTGGCCGTCGCGGGCCTCGGTGGCGCGGTACCGGCCAAAGCATAGGCCAGGCACCTACTTCAGGCTGCGTGGGGCAGCCAGGTATTCAGTGAGGAAACAAGACATGCACACCCAGATGGCCGCATTGCTCTTCTTGCCGAGCGTGATCTTCTGCGCCACCGCCGGCGCACAGGAGGACGCCGAAGCTCTGGCGTTTCAGAGGTCCCTGGTCAGCATCGGTGACACCGCAAGGCTCCAGCAGGTCCTGGCCCGAGCGCGACGGGGGGAGAAGGTCGTCGTCGGAGTCATCGGGGGCTCGATCACGGCCGGGGCGCGGGCCAGTACCGACGAGAACAAGTGGGGGAGCCGGGTGGCCCAGTGGTTCCGCGATACCTTTCCGCAGGCCCAGATCGAGCATGTGAACGCCGGCATCGGCGCCACGGGCTCGAGCATCGCCGCCCACCGTCTGCAGGGCCACCTGCTGGACCACCATCCCGACCTGGTCGTGGTGGAGTTCGGTGTGAACGACACCAACAACGAGCTGGCCGCCGAAACACTGGAGGGCGTGGTGCGCCAGGTCCTCAAGCAGCCCAAGCAACCCGCGGTGATGCTGCTGTTCACGATGAACAGGGCCGGTGGCAACGCTCAGGAGTGGCACTCCAAGGTCGGGGAGCACTACGGCCTGCCGATGGTCAGCTTCCGCGACGCACTGTGGCCACGCATCGAGGCCGGTGAGATCAAGTGGGAAGACGTGGAGGCCGATGAGGTCCACCCCAACGATCGCGGGCACAGGTACTGTGCCGATTTCGTCACCCATGCCATCGCCGGGGTCCTGGCGGAGCTCCCGGCGGACGATGATCTTCCCGGGATCGCTCCAGTCCCCGCACCGCTGATCAGCGACGAGTTCGAGTTCACCCGGATCCTCAACAGCGCCAACGCAACACCCGCCACCTGCGAGGGCTGGACGCCCACGGAGACGGGGCCCTTCGGCCCCGGCTGGGAGAGCGCTCAGCCGGGCAGTGTGCTGGAGATCCCCTTCGAGGGCAAGACGGCAAGCATCTGTTTCTACCGCATCAAGGGAGACATGGGCATTGCCGAGGTGAGCGTGGACGAGGGGCCGGCCAAGCGGCTGGATGCCTGGTTCAGCGCGGACTGGGGCGGCTACGCGGTGTGGGAGCCGGTGGCCCGCGGTCTTAGGCCGGGACCACACACGCTGAGGGTGAAGCTCACCTCGGACAATGCCGAACAGAGCACCGGCCACCGGTTCGAGGTCTATGCGGTGATGGTGGCGGGAGCCCGGGAATAGGAGCGGATCGCCGGCCTCGTAGCCTTGAGCGGAGGCCCGCTTTGCGCCTGCATGCGGGGACGGCCCGAGCCTCCGTCGCCCAGACCAACGGCCGGGCATACCAGTGAGGTGAACTCCATGCCCATCGCGGCTCGGAAGCTGCTGCTGCCATCTCTTGCGCTGATCCTCGCGCTGCCCGCCATATGCCAGGAAGTCGCGCCTGTGGACGCCTATGGACCCTGGGAGGTGAGGCGCGGGCGCACCACGGACGCGGAAGAGGCCGGGGGCTTCCCCTCCTGGACCGTGAGCTTCTCGGGGCCGGAGGAGACGCCGTCGGTTGCCATCGCCGGCGATGAGGACGGTAAGGCCCGGGGCTCGATCCTCATCGGTCGCCGGGTCCAGGTCACCGCCGACAGCCTCCCCGGGCTGGACTTCTCGTATACCACCTACTGCGCGATGGACAACCGCGCGGGGCGTGTGGAGCTTTGCCTATTGGGCCTCGAGGCCTGGGACGAGTTGGAGAGTGCGCCCGACACGGAGATGGTATTTGACTCGCGCGCCACATCGGCCTGCCACGTGGTGAGCGAGCACACCGGGCAGGACGTCACCGAGCCCGTGGCGCTTGGTGAACTCAATCTGCGGGCTTTCAGCGCCCAGACGCGGCGCTTCATCGGCCGAGAAGTGGTCCTTGCCGTTGTCTGGACGGCGCTCCACTCCCTACCCGAGCACGCCGCGATCCATGACCTGAGGTTAACCTCAATGACACCGGCCGATACCGCCGGGCTGCTATTCGACCGTTTGGATCTGGCCCGCCCCGATCTGGCCGCTGTGAAGGCGGCGTGGGAGGAAGAGGACATCGAGGGCGCGGCGGCCGCACTGACCGAGCACTTCCGCACCCGCACCGAACCCCGGCTCCCCGGCGACCCGCGCCAGAGGACGCCACAAACCGTCTCCGCCGCGGTGCGCGGGGAGGCCAACGCGGCCTTGGAGAACCGTTTCAGCGGCCAACCCAAGTACGGTCTGCAGAAGGTGCCCGACCCCATCGACTGGTCGTTCAACCCCACCGCTGACCCCGAGTGGACCTGGCAGTTCAACCGCCACAGCGCCTGGCGGGCGCTGGGCACGACGTACCTGGCGACAGGGGAGGAGAGGTACGCGGAGAAGTGGGTGGCGCTGCTGCGCCACTGGGTGGCCGAAAACCCGCCGGGGACGCGGTGGTCGTGGCGGACGATTGAGGCCGGCATCCGCGGCCAGGGCTGGCCGGCGGTGTACTTCTCCTTCGTCGACTCGCCCTCCTTCACGCCCATGGATCACGTGACATTCCTGGGCTCGCTGGCCGACCACGCCGAGTACCTTCTACCGCAGGGGCGCTTCAGCAGCGGCAGCAACTGGGGGCAGATCGAGAGTATGGGGCTACTGCAGATCGGTGCCTTCTTCCCGGAGTTCAAGGAGGCCGGCGAGTGGCGAGACACGGCGTGGGAGCGGATCGAGCAGGAGATGTTCCGGCAGGTGCTGGAAGACGGCGCTCAGGTGGAGCTGACCACCAGCTATCATCAGGGCGTGCTCTCAGGGTTCGTCCGCGCGGCCGAGATCGCAGCCCTGGGGGGCGCCGAGCCGACTGAGGATTACTGGCGCCGGCTGGAGCGGATGTACGAGTACACCATGTTCCTGCAGAAGCCGGACGGCACCCAGCCGATGCTGGGCGATTCGTGGCCTGCAGACACCTCGGGCACCGTGGCCAGCGGTGGCCGGCGGTTCTCGCGTCCGGACATGCTCTATGTGGGCACCCGCGGGAAAGAGGGCAGCCCACCGGAGTACCTGGATACCGCCCTGCCCAGGGCGGGTTACTACGTGATGCGCACGGACTGGCTGGACCGACAGGCGGTCTACCTGCTCACCGACATCGCCCACCGCTGGGGCGGCGGCCATCAACAGCCCGACGCCCTGCAGATCAACCTCTATGCCTACGGCAAGACCCTCCTGCCCGACTCGGGCAGCTACCTGTATTACGGCCCGGAGCGAGCGGCCTTCGCCCGCACCAGCTCACACAGCACAATCACGGTGGACGATAGCAACCAGAACACCTCGGCAGCCAGACTCAACTGCCGGTTCACCTCGGAGGCGCTGAGCTTCGTGGACGGCAGCCACGACGGCTATCCGGGGGTCACGCACCGCCGGCAGGTGCTGTTCCCGCGTCCCGACGGCCAGGCGCCGCCCTACTTCATCATCATCGACCGGCTCACCGGGGAGGGCTCCCACGCCCTGGATCAGTACTTCCATTTCCTCCCCGCAGCGCTGGCACTGGACCATGAGCTGTTCGAGGCGAAGACGGCCCTGCCCGAAGGCCCCAATCTGTTGGTGCGCGCACTCCGGACCGAGGGCCTCGGCATGGAGCAGGTCGATTCCCGGGTATCCTTCGTCTACACGGAGAAGGAGCCGCGTCCGGCGGTGCGTTACCGTCTCCAGGGCCCCTTGCCGGCGACCTTCGTCACATTGCTGTGCCCCTACCCAGGGTCCGAGGCGCCCGCAATCAGCGCCCGGGAGGTACCGATGCCCGGCGCACCGGGCTTCGTGGCCGTGCAGGTCACAGGTCCCTGGGGCACCGACACCGTGTACTGCGGCGAGGGTCCGTCTGCGGTGCAGTTCGCCGGGGTGTCGGCCACCTCGCGGGCGGGGCTGATTCGGAGCGGAGACGGCGGGGCGCCGGGTGCGGTCACGGTGGTTCCCTGAGCCACCTTGAGCGCTTCCACGGGGTGAGGCGTCATTGAGGGGAATCAACTAGATCCAAAGCGGATTTTTTGGATATCCTTCTAGCGATTTCGCTTGCATTTCCTATAATAGCAGTGTAGACTGGCGTTGTCAGAGCACTCAGCCGGGCGACCGGCGGAAGATCGGTCAGGAAAGGGGTGACACTCCCATGACAACACTAGTGGCTCTCTCGATCTTGTCCGTAGAGACGAGGGAAGTAATCGTGAGTCTGCCACTTCACCCACACTCGTGGCGGGTGCGCCCCCCCGGCGGAGGCGACACCCGAGGAGGCTAGTCCTCTCCGTCTAGTAAACGGCCACGAGCTAACAAGCCCGTGGCCGTTTTTGTTGCGTGTGTCGTTACCCCAGGAGGGAGCGAAAGTGAAGCGCCTTATCCGTCTGGCTCAGTCCGGTGACAAGCGCGCCAAGGAGGAACTGCTGGCCAGGCTCCGTGCCAAGCTCTCCGGCATGGCGCGGTACTACGCACGCTGCTCCAATGAGGACTACGACGACCTGCTGGGCGAGGCCTGGCTGGCGGCGCTGGAGGCTCTGGAGATCACGGACGTCACCATCGGTCAGCCCGAGCAGTATCTGCTCAAGCGTGCCCGCTGGCGCATCCTGGACTATATCAAGTGGGCCAAGCGCCGACGACACGCAGAGCCTCTGGAATGCGAGGACATCGCTGAGACGGAGGACATGGCTCCGCACGTGGTGGACACGGCTCTGGTGGACGAAGTGGACGCGCAGCTTTCCGCCACTCAGCAGGTGGTCCTACGGGAGCTTCTGAAGGGCCAGACCTGGCGCGAGATCGCGCAGGTAGTGGGATGCAGCAGCGCCAATATCGCCTACCACGTGAGGCAGATCCGCCGCCAGTGCCACGGCCTTCTCGACCACGCCCCGGCGTGATCGCGTAACTCAGACGCAGTTGCCGCGGAGGGGGCCTCCAAGCAGGCCCCCTCCCTCGTGCCACCAAAGAACGAGAAAGAACAGGACCGGCCGCGGAACGTAAGGCCTTACAGGGCACTGCAGGACGGGCCAGGAACACGAAACAGCGCAGGGAATGCGCGCGGCAGCAGGAAGACACCGCCCGTGTTTCGCGCCTTCCCGGACACTTCACCCCGGAATGTCCTCCACACGGAAGCTGTGGTAGATGATCTCCCCTACCCCGCCCCGGTCGCGGTCGTGAATGGCGTGAATCGTGCCGTCCGGAGCCTCGACGGCATCGGGATAGGACACGCTCTTTCTGCTATCCAGCTCCAGGCCCCGGCCGAAGCCCGTACCGTCGTCCTTCTCCGAGAGATACGCCCACATCCCCGTGCGTTCCGAGGGGTTGGGGGTGTTGATGAGCAGCACGCGGCCGCAACTGAGGCGACGGATGAAGAACCGCACGCCGGGGTTGACGATGTCGGTGGGCGCGCCCTCGGACCACGTGCGCCCGGCATCGCTCGAGTGGCTTTGCCACAATACACCGGCACCGGTGCGGGTGAGCATGAGCAGGCTCCCGTCGGTGCGCTCCAGGGTCATGCATTCCAGCGCCCAGGCGGGTGCCTCCACGGCTCCGTATAGCTTCCAGTCCGCCCCGTGATTCGCGGAGATCGCCACTCCCTGGAGCTGATTTTGGAGGGCGAACCAGTCGCCCGAGGCCTCGGGGGCCCACGTCACCGGCAACAGCCAGTCACCGGTGCTTAGGACGGTGGGCTTGTTGAGCCTGAAGGCGAAGGGCACGCCGATGTCTATCTGCCGGGGCTCCGACCAGATCGGGGAAGCGGCGTCGGAGTTGGTGGTCGCGATCGCCCAGAGCGTATGGTCGGTGGGGTCCAGACAGGCGCGGTTGTAGATCAGCCACAGCTTGCCGGCGGGGTCGTGCCACAGGCACGGATCGAAGACGCGGGTGCCGCCCGGGAACTGCACGACACTTACGGGGTCGGACCACGTGCTTCCGTCGTCGGTGCTGGAGCACAGGACGACGTAGTTGTCCACATCGGGCTCCCTGGGGCCGCCGGTGAAAAAGGCCGCCCACAGCCGGCCGTTGCCGGCCCGCTCGATGGTGGGTATCCCCTGCCAGAGCCGGTCCTGCTTGGTGGAGACGGTGAAGGTGCGAAGCATGTGACCACCTGCGTTCGCCCCGGGAGTGCCGGAGCAGAGTGTGCGTCCCCAACGACGCCGGCCCGGACGGCAGGCCCGCGCGGCGGGTCTGCTTCTTCCTCCCCGCAGGCTCTGCGCCCTCCCTGACGGGTACGCCATCGGGCACCCAACGGCTTGCAGGCCGCCGGGGTGGCGATCTCAGGCTCACGAGGGTTCGCACAATGGGGGGCACCCTCGCGGCCGCCGCCAAGCTATCCGGCCTCCCACAGACCTCGCCATTGCCTGAGGCTGTCTGCGGAGAGCGGCTTGGACTGCGCGGGAGTGTTGCCGTGGAAGCTGGGGGCGATCTCGATGGTTGAGATGCCGTGGAAGCCGATGGCTCTGAGGCCGGCGGCCACTGCGGCGAAGTCCACATTCCCCAGGCCGAAATGCCCGTGCTCGTCGCGGTCGCCGCTGTTGTCGTGCAGGTGCGCCTCCCAAACGGGCAGGGGCAGGCGCGCGAGATACTCGGCGATGTCGGCCCCCCGGTAGCATTGCCACTGCCGTAGGCGCATGTTCAGGTGTCCGATGTCAATAAGCATGCCGTACCGCGGCGATGACAGCACAGGCCCTAGATCGGCCCGGTAGTATTCCAGGGCGCTTTGATCCAGCGGAAAGTCCTCCACGGCCACTCTCAGGTCCGTGCCCTCGGTAGAGGCCAGCAATTGGGACAGGTACTCCACCATGCGCGGCACGTCATAAAGCGTGCCCCGAGTGTCCTGGATCTGTGCGGCATCGAAGGTGCAGGTGAGCAGGCAGTCGCCCAGCACCTCGGCCAGCCGGCACACGTCCTCCACCGGCGTCTCGAAGTTCCCGTGCATGGCGACCTTCAGGTCCCGGGCGCGCAGGTGCTCGGCCACAGTACCGTAGTCGGTGCGCAGCAGTTCCCAGGAGGTGAAGGAGATGGCGTTGTAGCCGAAGGACACGAACTCATCCACCAGGTCGAGCAGGTCGACATCAGGCTCTTCATAGTTCCAGATAGCGGGTGCGTAGTAGTTCATCTCAGGTCTCCTGTTCGGGCTGTGGCGGGATGAGGCATGGCACGGGCACGGGCGCGAGCGGCGGAGCGCGGTGTGCAAGGCGGGCCGACGGCTGACGGCGGTAGCGCGGCGTCGAAATCTCCCCGCCGGCGAGAAGAGAAGCGGCGTCAGTACCGCCCCTCCTCGTAGGCCGTCTGGTACATGGCGATGATGTTCTCCACCGGCGTCACCGCCTGGATGTTGTGGCAGGGCGCCAGGATGTAGCCGCCGCCCTGGCCCAGCGTGCTGATACACTTGCGGGTCTCGTCGATCACGTCCTGCACGCTGCCGAAGGGCAGTACCTCCTGGTTGTCCACTCCCCCATGGAAGCACACCTGCCCCCCGTACGTCGCATTGAGCCAGGCCAGGTCCAGATTGCCGCAGCGGTACTGGATCGGGTTGAGGATGTCGATGCCGATGTCGATCAGCCTGGGGAGAAGGTCCCACATGGCGCCGTCATCGTGGTGGAAGATGCGCACACCGTGGTCCTTCATCAGCCCGGCCAGGCGGCGATAGTGGGGCGCGAAGAACTCGTCGAACATGGCTTCGGAGATCATGAGCCCCGTCTGGGTTCCGAAGTCGTCGGTGAGCTCCCCCACCTCAATCAGCCCGCCGCCGGCCTCATAGAGCCGCTCGGAGAAGCGGTAGAAGAAGTCGCAGATGCGCCCGATGATGGCGTGAGACAGTTCCGGATCGGTGGCAAGGTCCACCAGGGACTGCTCCAGGCCGCGGAGCAGATTGAAGTAGTAAAACGGCGCCACATAGCCGGCTTTGATGGGCAGGTCGCGTTGGGCCTCACACTGCCGCCGGACCGTGCTGAAGTCGAACCAGTCCGGATTGGGCCAGCGGTAATCGTCCAGGTCCGCCACGGTCCCGGCGAAGGCCAGGGGATAGTGGCACTGCTCCATGTACGTGCCCGTTTCGTAGCGCACGGGCCTGTGCCGCATGCCCCAGAAATCCTCGGTGGTACCGTCCTCGTAGGTTGGCACCGCCGGACCGACGTAGGCCGGGCCCACATAGGCGAACCCGTCCAGATGCAGCGCTCGGACGATGGTGCCATTGTCCTGTGTGCCGAAGTGCGCCTTTAGCCTGGCCCAGACCTCCCCCGTGGCCCAGATGTCCAGGGGGATGCGGTCGGGGACGCCACCGTCCATGGCCGTCAACATGCGCTCGCGAGGGGTCATCACGGCGTCTCCGTATCTGTGCGGGATGGTGGCGCAGCGCCGCGTCCCGCTGCTGCCGGGCGTCGGCGAAGAACACGGCGAACGGCAGTGCGGGCGGGACGCCCGCGGTCCCAGGAACGGCGACGGCCACGGCCACGGCCACGGCCACGGCCACGGCCACGGCCACGGCCACGGCCACGGCCA
>CAYRFY010000222.1:8862-11372 GCA_964423635.1 uncultured Armatimonadia bacterium
CGGCAGCTACGGCTATCCCAAACGCCTGGGCTCGCAGCCAACGGACGGCGCCTAGTAGACGCCCTCCTCCCTGAGGACATCTATCATCCGCCGCCGCTCACTGAGGGGCAGATGGACCTTCTGATGTCCGGAGCGCTCCGCCTGGTACAGGGCCATGATGATCTCGATGGCTGCGCGGCCGTCGCGGCCGTTACATCTGGGCTCGCTATCGGTCTCCACGGCCCGGATCAGGTCCCCGGCGGCGTTCTGGATGCCGGTGCCGCCCCAGGCGGGCTTGGGTAGCTCGTCGGGCGTCAGCACGTACCACCAGCCCTCCTGAGTGCCCGCCGGCTCCGACCTGTGGGCGGTGAAGTCCTTGCCCATCCTCACCAGGCCGCGCTCGAAGTGAAGCTCCAACGCGAAGTGCTGGTATTCGGTGAGCTCGTCGACGACTGCTACTCCCTGCAGGCCGGAGTTGAACTGCAGGATGCACAGGCTGCTGTCCTCCACCCGCAGATCGTGCCGCCTGCGGCGCGAGGCGGTGCCCATGACCCATTCCACGTCGCCGGCGAAGAAGCGCATCAGATCGTACACATGCACGGCGTCATGCAGCATGGGGCCCTCGAACTGTGCTTCCCACTCGGGCAGAGGCTTGCATCCCTGGCAGTAGGCTACCAGATGCAGAAGGTCGCCCCAGCGGCCGGCCTGGGCCTCGCGCCGGATGGCCTCGTACTGCCCGATCCAGCGGCGCGTGCAGTTGACCAATAGCTTGGTGCCGTTTGCCTCGCAGGCGGCGATCATGTCCTCGCACTCGCCGATGCTCAGGCCCATGGGCTTCTCACAAAAGACGCCTCTTGCCCCCGCTTCCGCGACCGCGATGACCTGCTCTCGATGGGCTCCCGGAGGCGTCGCCACGGCAACGATGTCCAACCGTTGCTCCTCAAGCATGGCGCGGTAGTCCTGGTACAGGGCCTCCACTCCCCAGCGCCTGCCGAACTTCGCCAGTCTCTCGGCTCCTCGATTGCACCCGGCCACGAGCTCGCACTCGGGCAAGGAGGCGAAGGCCCCGGCGATGCTGACGGGGCCCTCGGGGCTGGGCATGAGGTCCTCAAACTCGCTGCCGATGCGGCCGCAGCCGATCAGACCTACTCTGTATGCGCTCATGTCGACCTCCCGGCGTCTGGTGACAGCGAATTCGTCATCCGCGGGGCAAACCCTCCATGACACCGGGCATGTGGACCGGCGAATGGCGCTGTGGAGGTCCAGACAGAGGCCCCGCCGAATCACATGCCGTTGTTCGAGTGCCGTCACTTCGCAGGAGGAGGAACCCACATGGCCGGTCTGAAAGCCGCCATAATCGGCGCCGGCCGCATGGCCGGAACCATCGACGACGAGGTCATCCACTATCCGGCGTGTATCCGGCCCTACTCCCACGCCGCGGGATATGCGCAGGTTCCTGAAGTAGACGTCGTCGCCTTCGCGGACCCGGATCGCGCCAAGGTCGAGTCGCTGTGCTCCCGCTACGGCGTGCCGGGCGGCTACTCCGACTACCGCGAGATGGTGGAGAAGGAGAAGCCGGACATCGTCAGCATCACCACACCTTGCTCGCTGCATGCCGAGATGACCGTCTTTTGCGCTCAGCAGCCCTGGGTGAAGGGCATCTACTGCGAGAAGGGCATGGCCTGCCGCTTGGCGGATTGCGACGCCATGGTCCGGGCCATCGAGAGCAATGGCATAAAGTTCAGTATGGGCAGTCTCCGCCGCTGGAAGCCGGCGTGCAACAAGGCCAAGGAACTCATGGACCGAGGCGAGATCGGCACGGTCAATAGCGTCGTCAGCTACTTGATGGGCGCGCTACTGCACACCGCCAGCCACTACATCGACCTGCTGTGCTACTTCGCCGGAGACCCACAGGTGGACTGGGTGCAGGGCACGGTGCTGAACGCGGACTTCGACCCCGCGGCCGAGCGGTCCGATACCGACCTGTCGGGGATCGGCACGATCCGCTTCGCCAATGGAATCCTGGGCACAGGGCTCTCCAGCTCGCTGAGCGGGGAGTTTGAGATCATCGGCAGCGAGGGCACGATTCGCACCACCAACAACGGCCTGCGTTGGTACCTGCGAAAGGCGGAGCCCATAGAAGGCTACGCCCACCATCGGGAGTTCAATATCCGTCAGTTCCCGTACTACGTCGAGGAAAGCGCGACGGTGCGGCTCATCCGCGACATCGTCCAGGCCATCGAGACGGACGGAGAGACGGCGCAGGGGCCGCGGGTGGCACGGATGAGCGCGGAGATCGCCTTCGGGATCGTGCAGTCACACCGACAGGGAGGGGTACGGGTGGCGCTGCCACTGGAGGAGCGGGACTATTACATGATGTCGCATTGAGGCGCCGGCAACGAGACACGCCTTCACGCACAGCGCGGGCAGGAAGACCGGCTGCTACAAGAACGTAGCCCGGGTGATCTCGAAGCGGAAGGTCTCTTCGTAGCCCTCATCGCCGTAGAGCCAGCCACCGTGCACCCTGGTGG
>CAYRFY010000223.1:0-11351 GCA_964423635.1 uncultured Armatimonadia bacterium
CATCGGGATTCTCCTGCGCATCACCTGGAAGTACCGCCAGTCGCAGGGGAGGTTGCGGGACAATACGGTCCTGTTCACGGACCAGGACCCGCCGGACGAGGACCGCGGCTCCTTCTCGGAGCGGATCGCCGGCAGCGACGACACCGAGCGCCAACAGGCCTGCCGCGAGTTGCGAGTGGCTCTCAGTGACTGCCTGCAGCAGGTGAAGCCGGAGATGCGCGAAGCCTGGATTCAGCACCGGCTTCAGGGGCTGAGGCATATCGACATCGCCCAGAACCTGGGAATCAAGTCGGAGACGGTGGGGACGCGAATCTTCCGGGTGGATCGTCGGATGCAGAAGTGTCTCGAGAGCAAGGGATTTACGCCAGAGCAGATAGGGGGGTGAGGTGAAACGGTGACTCAGCAGACCGCACAAGAGCGCTACTTCCGGCGCATCGCTCAGTTGACGGGCGGCGAGTGCGTGGCGTACAGCACCGAGGAGTACGCCGCCTTCGTGGAGGGGAGGCTGCGTCCGGCAGAGGCCCGGGCCATCGAGGCTCACCTGGCCACCTGTGAGGAATGCCGCTGGCTGGTGGAGCAGCTCAGAGAAGAGACGGCGCAAGCAACCGACGGCGCCCCGGTGGTGAGGGTGCGCCCGCGGCCGGCGCTGGGCGGGTGGCCGACTTGGATCTCGGCGGCCGCGGTGGCCGTCGTGGCGGTCGCGCTTTGTGTCCACCTGGTGCGTGGCGGCTTTGCCCCGGTGCAGCCCGAGGGGCGGCCCGGAGGGGTCATCGTCGCCGAGGGCACGGATACCCCGGGGCCTGCGGGAGACGCGGTGTCGGAGCCCGTGTCGGAGCCTGGGCCGGAGCCTGGGCCGGAGCCCGTGTCGGAGCCCGAGCCTGCCGACAGCAGCGTTGCTCCGTCCTCGGCGCCTCCGAGCGCGCCGCCCGTGGTGGCGCCCGCCAGACCGCGGACCTCGGTGCCCGCCCGCAGGCCTCAGGGCCGGCGGGCGCCGGCTCAACGGCGGTCGCCGCCCGCGGCGCCGGAGGAGATGCTCGCCGGGCGCCCTCCTGCGCCGTCTCGGCCTCAGCCCTCCACCTTGCCCCCCGCCGTCCTGGAGGGACCGGCCGACAACTATACCCCCGCCCCCTCACCCATGGTCGTCCACGGTCCGCAACCGGGGGTGCTGGCGCTGCAAAACGGCGATCCCAAGACAGTATATGCAGCTCCGCAGGTCGATCGGGCGCCGCGCGCCGCGAACCCTGTAGACCCCTGGTTCACGGACGATGAGCATGCCCGCAGCATCAAGGAGCGCATGTTCTCGCCCCTGCGCGAACAGGCCCCCGTCAGCCGCGACCACAGCGAGGATTAGCGCGGCGGCTCTCGATCACCGCCGGAGACCGAAGGAGGAGCCTGCGATGAGCAACCTGCTGCACCTGGCGATCGCGATTGGGCTGGTGTGTGGAAGCGCCGGGCTCGCGAAGGAAGCCTGCGTGTTCGCTCCCGCCGAGGTGGAGGTATCGACGCTGCCGGTGAACCCCCTGCAGACCGCGACGCATGTACTGGGCACTCCGACCGCCCTGCTGATCGCTCAGAGCAGCTACGCACTGCCTGCGGCGGACTATGCGCCCCGGGCAGGCACGGGGTTTGCAGTTCATGTGATGGGTGCCTATCGGGTGCCGGACCGCGAGCGCGAGACGTTCTTTGTGAGCGCGAGACCAACGGCGGCGGCGCTGACTCCCGCAGTCCCGGCCCTCAACGCGCAACTTGGCCACATGGCTCTGAGCACACCGGTCGACATGGGCCTCAGCGCCCGCGGCATGGCAAAGCTGTCGTTGGGTTTCCGACAACTGGACACGATGCCGGTCACCGATTTCAATCTCCGCGATTACCGAGATGGAAAACGGGAAGTATTGGGGCACCTGCGGTAACTAACAGGCGTGTAGAGGCCCGGAGCCGATGTGGATTGGTCCGGGCTCCGAACCAAAGGCCTCGTACCCTACGTCTGATGACCACGGAAGGCCGTGTAGGCTGAAGGGAGAGCTCCAGGTGAGGACTGTGATGCGCTACGTTCCGCTTGCTGTAGCGATGTTGATTGTGGCCGTGTCGGTGCCGTGCTCGTTGGCGGCGACCACCCATGACGCGGCCTGGTGGCAGGCCCGGGCCGAGGAGATCATCGTGCGGCAGTGGGCCGCCCTCGATGCCCCACCGGAGTGGGCGCCGGAGAGGCCGCCGGTCATTATCAAGGACGAACCAACACTCAACGCCTACGCCAAGCGTCTGGGCGACAGCATGGAGGTGCCGTTCAAGACCGAGATCGTCGTCTACATGGGGTTGATTGACAAGACGGTGTGCGATGACGTGGACGCACTTGCCGGGATTATCGGCCATGAGCTGGGCCATATCTCCCTGGGGCATCACACCAAGGACTGGAACGACGCCACCTACAAGCTGACGCAGTCCGACAACGCCATCGGGGTTACGGCCACGCGCGAGATGGAGCATGCCTGCGACCTGTTCGGAGCCAAGATCTCGGCCAAGGCCGGCTACGACCCCAATGGCATCGTGCGCAACTTCATGCGCGGCCGCACGGAGCTGGGCGAGACCTTCTTCTGGGAGGCCCTGGCCTACGACCACCCCAGCGCCACGGAGCGCCTGGCGGTGCTGGATCAGAACCGCGAGCAGATGTGGCAGGCCGTGGTGGACTTTGAGGTCGGCGTGGAGATGCTGAAGATGGGCGACTATCCCTGCGCCCAGCAGTCCTTCGAAGGGGCCCTGGCGTACTTCCCCGACGCCCCGGAGGTACTGGGGAATCTGGGGTACGCCAAGATCATGCAGTACTATCACGGCCTGCCCCAGTGGTACTGGGACACGCACAAGGACGTGGGCCAGCCCATGCCCATGGGCTTCTCCACCTTCCTGCCGGTGGACAGCGACCCGACATCGCGTGATGAGCAACAGATCAGCGCGGAGCTGCGGAAGCTATGGGCCGAGGCCACCGGGCACCTGAGCAAGGCGATCGAGCTCAAGGGCGACTACGTGCTGGGCATCGGGAACATGGCTTTCGCCAGTCTCATCGCCCCCGACGGCCCCGACGCTCAGGCGGCGGCGGGCTACCTCGCCCGGGCCAAGGAGCTGGTGGGCGAAAACGAGCTGCTGGCGCTGGCCATCGCCAATAACCAGGCGATCAACGCCAATCTGCAGGGCTCGCCCCAGCAGGCCAGGGCTCTACTCCAGGAGGCGGAGACCGCCTTCCCGGAGGGCAAGCGCGGAGTGAACGTGCCCCAGATTAACCTGTGTGTCCTGCTTGCCGATAGCCAGGACCCGGGGGAGCAGCAGACGGCGGCAGAGGGTCTGGAGAAGCTGTGCAAGGGGCTGCCGCCCGGCAGCGCCCAGTGGCAGTATGTCTATCTACGCTATCAGGGATTGTGCCAGGCTACGGGCCGCACCGCCCTGCCGGAAGATCAGCTCAAGACCAAGAGCCTGCAGAAGATGTCCATGCACTTCGTGCGCGGACAGCAGAAGATCTACCTGGGTGACACCCTGTCCCGCATGGCCCGCTATCTGGGCAGCCCGGATGCCGTGATCCCAGTCGGCCCCAAGGCGCAGGTGCCCCGCACCGCCGACGAGCAGGCCCCGATCTACTGCTGGAGGTATCTTGCGGCGGGCCTGGAGCTCACCTTCTTCCGCGGCCGACTGGTAAGGGCCAAGTTCTACACCACGCCCAGCGAGCAAAGTTGCAATGCCGTCCTGGCCATCGAGGGCAAGAAGGTGGGCCAGCTCACCATTGGCGACTCCGTGGACTCGGTGGAGTCTTTGCTTCCTCCGTTCGAGGAGGCCCTGATGTTGGGCGAGGAGAAGCCGTTTCGCTACTATCCGGCGGTAGGGTTTGCGGTCCAGATCGAGAATAAGCAAGTCAGGTCCATCGCGTTGGCAAGAGGCAGTACCTCGGCATTCTGAAGACCGTGCCGCTACGGCCGTCAGGAGGTCGGGGCGCGGATGGGCCGAATGGGCACCCCCGTAGGGGAGGTGACCCCTTCGGCCCGCGGCCGTTACTGTTCACGTGGAGGCGGATGTGGGGCCCCGGGGCAAGAAGCTGTTCCGCAGGGCTCTGATGTGTAGGGCGCGGCCGGAAGGTCCACATTTGCGTGGGAGTGTCATTCTGAGAGCGTTCGCTCCCGGTAAAAGCAGCTCGGAGAATCCCCTCGCATTCAACGAGATTCCTCGCTATCTCGCTGCGCGAGATTGGCGCTCAGAATGACATCCTGACGTCAGAACCGGCTTTTCGGCCGGACCTCTGGGGCGTCGGAGAGGGCCGCCGGGAGCCGCACCGGGCCGGGCTCGGTCGCAACCGCATCTGAATCGCAGGGAACCGGTGCAAGACAACCAAAGGGAGGAAGACAAATCATGCCTCGCTCGGAATTGCTCAGGGTCTGCGTCGTTGCCATCGTCGGCCTGTTGGTAGCTGTTCCCTCGTTTGCCCAGTTCGGAGCTCCGCCTGCAGGTGGCCAGCCGGCGACAGGCCAGCCGGCGGCCGGCGGGTTCGGCGGCTTCGGCGGAACGACACCGCCGGCGCAGCCGGCCGGAGGCGGCAAGCTGGAGCAGCTTCTGGCGGCCGCGGGGTTCCAGCAGGGACAGTACCAGGTCATGGACGCAAACACCGTTGCCTGTGGGGTGCAGATGAACGAGCAGCATGTGGTCATGGTCCGCATCGAGCAGGATAAGCTTCTGATGGCCATGACCATGGTCATGCAGCTCCCGGGGCCTCCCAGCGCGGCGATGTACAAGAAGATCAACGACATCAACGGTGGCATGCCGTTCATGCCCAAGGTCTCCGCGGGACAGATGGCAGAGAACCAGTGGACCGTCATCGCCGGATGTGGCACATTCCTGGAGGACATCACCCCGGCACTGCTCAAGAGCATGATTGGGCAGTGTGCCGGAGTGGCGGAGGCCGTTGCTCCCGACCTCAAGAACCTCGCCTCTGTCGGCTAGCCTGTGGCGTAGGCTTCGGCCTGCCGGAGCTCCCCGGGCCCCGGAAGTGGTGGCGGCTCTTCCGCAGCGGCCGCGGTGCGCGGAAGAAACGCGACCCGTGCAGCAAACAGTGCGGGAAGAACGGGCCCGGAGGTTGCACTCACACGGAAACACCCCCACAGGAGGGATGGATATGAGACTGGTCACAGTGGTCTGTCTGGCCTGCCTGACGCTGGTTGCGGGCATCGCGGCGGCATCGGATTTCCAGCGCGCAGAGGGCGCCGCCAATGCCAACTCCGTGTCTCGCAGTGACGCCGGTCGCGCCTTCGCCCTGGGCAACGAGGCTTCCGAGTTCACAAGTGATGTGAACACGGTGCCTGCCGGGGCGCTGAAGTTCGCCGCCGATGCCCCCGCGGTGGGCATCGCCGCCGGCGCGTACATGAAGTTCTCGACCGACACCGCCAAGCAGTTCTCGGCCTTCTCTGAGGGCGAGTCGCTTGTCGGCAAGGTGATGGGCGCGGTGTCGCAGGACTTGAACCTGGAGCCCAAGAGGCTGCCGCGAGGCACCGCCCGCAGCCTGATGCGGTACTCGGGGGAGAGCGCCAACTGGTTCGACGCCATGGGTGTGTTCAATACTCCCGCCGCCAAGCCGCAGGCTCTGGCGAACCCGATGAAGGCCGCCTGTGTCGTGGACGACCCGTCGGCCCTGGGGCTGACCGTGATCTCCCGCGACTAGCAAAGGCCCGTGCGGTGGGCGCCCCGGTACCTGAAGAGGCGGGGCGCCCCGACGTTGGGCAGAGCCGCCGGCCGCCCCGGTGCCAAGCGGGGACGGGTGGCGGCTTGGTCGCGTCGGCGAGGACCGCTGCAGCAGCCCGGCGGACCCCGCCGCCTCACAGTGCCCGTCGCCGCCGGCGCGGGCAATCACACATCCAGGGAGGGGCAAGGACAATGCCATCCGCCAAGCACTTGTCGGCCTTTGTCGCGGCTCTGAGCGTGCTGTCGTTGGCCGTGCTGACCGCCACTCCGGCGGCGGCCGGCAGACTGGACGATCTCATGAAGCAGACGGGCCTGAAGTACCGGGCACAAGATGACGCCACCTGCGTCGCGATGTACCAGGGACAGACCGGCGACACCGCCGTGATCGTCTCCGACCGCGACGCGTGGATCTGCGCCTACACGGTGCTCATGGAGCTGGAAGAGGCCAAGGTTCCGGGACAGTTCTGGAAGCTCATCGCCGATCTCGGCGCGCGGCCCTGGCTGCCTCATGTCGGGTACGTGCAGGGCGAGGGCGGAAAAGGCTATCTCATCACCGTGGCGGCCTACCCCGCCGCGTCCATCACGCCCCAGGTGGTCAAGGACCTCGTCGAGAACGTGTTCGGCATGTCCGACCAACTGCTGCCCCAGCTCAGGCAGATGTTGACCGTCCAGTAGCCCACCGTCGTGACGCTCATCAGCCGCCACGAGCGCGGCAGTACACTAGGGGAGGAAACCACCATGCGCCATGCCATGACCAAGGCCCCCGTCAGCGTCGTTCTGGGCGTACTGGCTCTGGGACTGCTTCTGCCGACCATCGGCTCCGCCCAGTTCCCGTGGCCGTTCCCAGCGCCGCAGCCGCAGGGACAGCCTCAGGGGCAGCCTCAGGGGCAGCCCCAGGCACAACCACAGCCCCAGCCCCAGCCGCAACCCCAACCACAGCCTCAACCACAGCCCCAGCCCGCCGGCGCCGCCTGTCCACTCGCCGACATGCTCACACAGCTTGGGTTCAATGGCGTCGAGACGCTGGACGCCAACTCCTGCACCGTGGGGATCCAGATCCAGGAGTCGGGCAACAGCTTCACGATCCACGTCAAGTTCGCCGGCGACCGCGAGAAGGTGCTGGTCTACACCTTCTTGCCCTTCGAGGTGGAGCCCGGAGCTGTGCCGCAGGCGGTGTGGAAGAAGATCGTCTCCGATTATGGGACGGGCCTTAGCCCCGCCCACGTGGGCTACCTCGACGAGCAGAAGAGCTTCATCGTCACCACCACCCTGGTGGCCGACAAGATCACCCCGCAGCTTCTGAACGACATGGTGCTGTTCGTCACCTTCATGGCCGACGATGTCACCCAGGGCCTCAAGCAGCTCCTGGCCGTTCAGTAGAGCAGCCCTGCCTTTGCCGGGCCGGTGGGCATCCCACCGGCCCGGCACCCAGATAGCCAACTGCATCCCGGAGCTTGACCATGAGGTCTTTCGCTGAAGCCCGGCCCTCCCTGCTCATCGCCATGGCGCTTCTGACCGCCGCGGCCTGTCTCGCCGCCCCGGCACCCGCGGACCCGGCCGACCTGCTCCGGCAGGCCGAGCTGAGCTACTCCGTTCGCGATAAGGACACCTGCGAGGTCCAGGTGCAGGGCGACGGCGCGCGCCATACGCTGATCGTCCGCCGGGTCGAGGGTGTCCTGGGCGTGTGGTGCACTCCTCTTGCGGTCCCCGCGGAGAAGGTGCCCATAGGTATCTGGCGCTATCTGGCCGACCTCAATACGCAAAGCCGTATGGCCCACGTGGGGTATACCGAGGGCTATTTCGTGGTCGTGACCGGCCACGAACTGGGCAAGACAACGCCTCAACTGCTGAAGCTGATGGTGACAGACGTAGCCCTGGTGTCCGACCAATTGCTGCCGGAGCTCAAGAAGCGGCTCGCGACGGAGTGAGAGCCAGGGCGGCGAGTTGGCGAGTTGGGAGTCGCGAGACAACAGCAAGGGCGGCAACGGCAGGGGCTCAAAGCCCGCCCCACGAATGCGGCGGCCAGGGCTGTGGGCGGGACGGCCAAGATCCGGGAAGACCCGGTACGACGAAGGACTGGTCTTGAGATGACAGGGTGTCCGCGCGCGATGTCTGTTCTGTGGTTGCTACCCCTGAGCCTGGTACCGGCGCTGGCGCAAGCCCCCGCGGGCTCCGAACTCACCGCACTGATGGACCGCACGGCCCTCAAGTACCAGTCGCAGTCCGATGGCGCCGTGGCCCTTGCCATACAGGGCGAGCATCTGCACACTGTTCTGATCCGCCGCCTCGAGAGCCACACGGTGGCCTACTGCCTCCTCGCGCGTCCTGCGGCAGCGGAGACCACCGCTCCCACGCTGCTGCACGTGGACAGACCCGCGGTGCCCGCCGCGCTGTGGCGGACGCTGGCCGAGCTCAATGCCAACCCCTGGCTGCCGCGCCTGGCCCATGTGGACGGCCACATCGTGGTGAGCGTCGCCCTTCCCCATGCCGTCCTGTCCCCCGAGCTGCTCAAGGACAGCATCATGGCCGTGGGCACGGTGGCCGACTTGGCCCTCCCACGTGTCTTGGCGGCTCTCGCCGCGGAGTAACAACGCCCTTGCCCCTGGCCCGCGAGTATTACCATCGGCGCCACAACTCCTTCGCAATTCATCCCTCGATGTGATCTCTCAAAGGTGGCCGGACGCCTGCCGGCGAATCCGCGACCGATAGTGGGCCGCACGGCACGCGGCTCCGCGGCCTCGGCTTCTGGGAAGGCCGGGCTTGCCCGTCTCGGGCCACCGGCTCCCGCGCCTCGCCACGAGGAATGGTGTGCTCCGTCGCCGTCCTCTCAGACACCGTCACCGAGGACCTCAAGCGGCCGATGAGCGTGCAGTGACCACGCCCGCGACAAGGATAGTCCGGGTAACCTTGGCAAAGAACAGTCTGGGCGAGCAAGCGATGGCTCGCGTCCGGGTTCAGAGCACGGACCGGACGGTGGCCATCGAGTAGGCAATGCGACGGGGCGATGTGACGACAGCCTTTCGGGCGTTGCGTTGTACCCGGGCTGGCTGCGGACTCAATGCAGGCCGGTACAATGAGACAGCGGAGGCGCGGAAGATGCGTGCCGGACACTCGGAGATCGGCGCATGGGAGACGAGGAAGGCCGAGGCGGTGATCCGCCGGGCCAGGTGGCGGCTGGCCGAAGGCGGCATGGGCAGCGTCGGGGAGATGCTCATAGCCCTGCACGACTGGACACTGCCCCTCCTGGAGCGGGGGCGGCACATGAACCCCGTGCACCACACGGCGGTGGTCGCCGAGCTCATGGCTCAGATACTCCTGGAGGAAGCGGCGGCGGGCAGAGCCGACAGCGAGAAAGTGAAGATCGGCATGGCCGCGGCGGTGCTCCACGATGCGGGGAATGCCTTCGAGCCGCCGGGTGAAGCAAAGATCACCGTGGAAATGGTGCGCACCGGCAAGGCCGAGACGGCCGACGCCCTGGCTCAGCGCCGGCGCCACATGGACAACGGAGGCCTGCTTGCCGAGGCGGCACTCCGGGCGCCCAAGACGGCGCGGTGGTTCGCCTCCGAGGACATCCGACCTGTGCGCGCCCTGGTGGAGAACCACGACGCACCAACACTGGCGGAACTGGCCACGGACGACAAGGCGAAGGGCGAGTACCTGTTCCACTCACCCCCCGGCCCGCCCTTCGTCGCGCCCCTGTCCGCGATCCTCCGCGAGGCCGACAGGCTGTGGATGCTCACTATCGACGGCGTCCTCGTCGACCTTACTCGCAAGGTACAGCGTGGGCGAACCTGGGACCCGCTGGAGCAACTGGAGCACAACACCAAACGGCACCAGGAGGAGCGCGGTCTGTACGAGCACTGCTTCCCTGCCCCCACACTGGACAACTGGGGCTTTGGCGATGCCACCGCATTCTACCGCACCGCCGGCGGCAAGCGCCTGTTTGCGGAGCTGCAGCAGCAGGCCCGCGCTCAGCCGCTCCACCGCTGGGTGGAGCAGGTGACGGAGATCTGGCTGGCGATGGAATGAGGGGCGATGCCCCGCTCCTTCCCCGGCCCGCGACTCCCGCCGGCCGCGCAGGCAGGTGTCGGCTCACCGGTGGCGAACTGGCCGTTCCGGTGGTCCTTCCGCGAGCTACGCCAGGCGTCGGACACACTCCGGAGCCCTGTGCCCTCGGGCGCCGTGGAATCGGTCGAGACCATCTGGCGAAGTCGCGGAGAGCCGGCGGCGAGATATCCTGCCGGCTCGGTTACTGCGTGCGCGCCATCCGCCTCCCACCCGGCGGCCAACTCTGAACCACAGGCATGCCTATGTCCACCGTCGACGCCACACCAAAGCTCGGGCGCACCGCCCGCTGGCTCGGCCTCCTGCGCACCCGCGAGACCGGCATCCTCCTCAGCCTGCTGGCAATCGTGCTGGTCATCCTCCTCTCGGGCCCCGCCGCCCGCGAGAGCTTTCTCAGGCCCGCAAACCTCCAGAACCTCTCCCGCCAGATCGCCCTGCTCTCCATCTTCGCCGTCGGCGAGACCTTCGTCATCATCGCCGGAGGCATCGACCTCTCAGTGGGGTCACTCATCGCCTTCAGCGGGGTGCTCACCGGCCTGCTGGTTGTCGAGGCCGGGCTCCCGCTGGCCGTGGCGCTGCCCATCGTACTGGTCGCCTCGGCCCTCGTGGGGCTCTTGCACGCCCTCCTCATCTCCCGCCTGAGCCTCCAACCCTTCGTCGCGACCCTCGGCACCATGTGCATCCTCCGCGGCGTGGCCCTCTTGCTCACGGACTCACTGCCTATCCCCATCGTCAACGAGAGCTTCACCCACCTTGGCAATGGCCGGCTCATGGGAGTGCCGATCCCCGTGTACATCTGCCTCGGAGTGGCGGCAATCGGCATCGCGATCATGAGGGGCACGGTCTGGGGCAAGTACCTGTACGCCCTGGGAAGCAATGAAGAGGCCACGCGGCTTTCAGGCATCGACGTCTCGCGGATGAAGGTGGTCGCCTATAGCCTCTGCGCCCTCTTCACCGGCCTGGCAGGCATCGTCTACGCCGCCTACGACCGACAGGGCAACCCCGCCACCGGCACCGGCTATGAACTCAATGCCATCGCCGCGGCGGTCATTGGGGGCTGCAGCCTGGCGGGCGGCGAGGGCAGTGTCGTGGGCACGATCCTCGGGGCCAGCGTCCTTAGCGTGATCCTCAATGGCCTGAACCTCGTGATCGCCAAGAACGCATCTCTGTGGGAGGGCGTCATCGTGGGGACAGTCGTGGTGGCCGCCGTGGCGGTGAACACCATACGCCAGCGGCGCTCGGGGCAATAGGAGCCCTGGCACTGCGACCGTAGGTACATGCGGGTGGCGCCCACTGCCGTTCGTGGGGCGGGTCCGGCCGGGCGGGACCCGCCGCCGTTGCCGTAAGGCAGGCCACCCTTCAGGCCGTCGGTACAGATTTGCGAGAACCTCCGTGCCTGCGGGGCTCCAGGCCCGCAGGCCGTTGCCGTCCGCCGTTGCCGATAGCCGTTGCCGTCCGCCGTTGCCGTCAGGCAGGCCACCCTTCAGGCCGTCGGTACAGAGTTACGAGAACCTCCGTGCCTGCGGGGCTCCAGAGCCTGTCGTGAAAGTCCCGGCGGCCGATGGCGGCGGGATTGT
>CAYRFY010000224.1:0-11342 GCA_964423635.1 uncultured Armatimonadia bacterium
CGGAGTGCGAATCTCGTGGCTCATGTTGGCCAGGAACTCGCTCTTGGCGGCACTGGCGGCCTCCGCGTCGGCCGCCAGACGCTTGGCCAGCGCCGTCTGCTCCTGCAGGTGAACGTTGAGTCTCCCTGCCTCCGCGAGGGCCTTCTGCAGTTCCAGCTCCGCTCGCTTGCGCTCTGTGATATCCAGCATGGCCCCCACGGTGCCGGCGATGCTGCCGTCCGGAGCCCGGAAAGGCGATGTGTGGCACACCACCTGCCTTCTAGTACCGTCGGCGCAGAGCACCTCAACCTCGTACACCTGCGGCTGGCCGGTACGCAGGATGACTTCGTCGGCCGAGCGGTATCTGTCCGCCAGGTCGGGCGGATCGATCTCCTCCGATGTCCGGCCGATGACCGATGACAGGTCCAGACCCAGGAAGTCGGCGAAGGCCTGGTTGCCGCCGAGGTATACGCCATCGAGGTCCTTGTAGAACACGGGCGCCTGGATCGCGCTCACAATGGCATCCAGCAGTTGCCGCTGGTCGCGGAGGGCATCTTCGGCTCTTCGGCGCTCCGTGACGTCTCGCGAGATACCGACGAGAAGAGTGCACTCGCCCCGGGAGTTGATCACCGATCTCCCACTGGCCGTGTGCCAGCGCCACGTCCCGTCCGCGTGCCTCACCCGATAGTCCACATCCGCCAGTCTGTCGCCGGTCTGGGCCGATTTGCCAATGGCCTTGCAGCACTCGGCCAGGTCGTCCGGATGGATGATATCCTGGAAGCAGGTGCCCACGATCTGAGACGGATCATATCCCAGCACCGTCTGCCACGAGGGAGAGGCGTAGGAGAAGACTCCCTGGCTATCGAGGCTCCAGATCAACTCCGAGGAGTGCTCCAGCAGGAGCCGGTACTTGCCCTCACTCTCGATGACGGCTGTCTCTGCCCGTTTCCGTTCCGTGATATCCGTGTGCGAGCCGGCCATGCGGTACGGTATGCCCCGCTCGTCACGCAGGGCTTCCCCCCGTGCCAGGATCCACAGATAGGACCCATCTCGGTGTCGGAAACGGAACTCGATGTTGTAGCAGGGAATCTCACCGCGGAGGTATGAGGCCAGGTAGTCCTGAACCCGTGCGAGGTCCTCGGGGTGGATCCTCTGCGTGTAGGTCTCCAGGCTGTTCGGCAGTTCGTCGTCCTCGTAGCCGATCATCTGCTTCCAGCGCGGTGAAAGGAACAGCTCCCGGCTGCGGAGGTCCCAGTCCCAGACTCCGTCCTGTGAGCCGTTGACGGCCAGCATGAACTGCTCCCGGCTCCGCTCGATCTCCGCCTGCGCCCGCATCTGCTCCGTTACGTCCCGGGCCGACCCGCGGTAGCCGGAGAGTTTGCCGTCGGGGCCGAGCATGGCCATCGCATTGACCATGACCTGCAGGACACGCCCGTCACGGGCCAGGAGACGGCTGGGGCAATCGCGATACGAAGCCTCCGCATCATCCGATGGCCCGGCGGCAGGGGCGAACCCGTCCTTTCTTAGGTCGGGGAGCAAGTCGCTAAGCGTGCTCCCCACGACGTCCTCGGCTTCGCAGCCCACCAGCGTGGTGCACACGCGACTGACATAGGTGAGGCGGCCGTGGACGTCGGTCTCCCAGATCAGCTCGCCACTGAGTTCGGCGATCTGGGCGAGACGCTCGCGGCTTTCCGCCAGCTCCTTCCGGGCGCGGTGGTCCTCGGTAACATCGCGGATGACCAGTGCCGCCCCGATGACCGCACCGTCGCGGTCGCGGATCGGCGTGCAGCCGCCATCGATCCGCCGCTGCGTGCCGTCTCGCGCCGTAAGCACGGTGCCCTCCGCCAGGTCCACGGATTGCCCGTCCTGCAGCACGTGCCCAACGAAGTCGGGCGGGTCGTCGGCACTCATCTCCGGCACCATCCGGAAGAGCGCCCAGACCGGCAGCCCCTGCGCGTCGGCCGATGACCATCCGGTCAGTTGTTCGGCGGCGGGGTTGAACGCCGTCACGCGGCCCTGGGCATCGGTACCAATGACGCCCTCGCCGATGGAATGCAGTGTCGCCGCCAGGCGCTCGTCGGCGGCTCTCAACGCGTCTTGTACCGCGCACCTGCGTCGGGCGTCGCGAGCCACGACCAGCGCGATGGCCATGATGAAGGCAAGGCACAGGGCCACGGCACCCAGCATCTGCCCGCGCACTCTGCCCGCCGCGGTCGCCATCGCCGAAGTCACGGGCACACCCATCAGGTCAATAGAGACCTCGCCCGGCTCCCTGCCGAAACCCGCGGTGGCGCCGTAGCGCTGCACGAGTACCGTCGGGGCGTCCTGGGGACGGCCGTGACAGCTCAGGCAGCTCTGGTCGAACCGTCGCGGGATCGCCTGAGCATAGTACATTGCCCCCTCGTGATCGATAGGGCCACTCCAACCCTCCGCCGTGGGGTTCTGCCGGAAGAACTCGATGATCCTTCTCTCTGCCGGCGTCGCGGCATTGGCCGGGTTGCGCGGGTTGTCGGAGGGAAAGCGGAGCAAGTAGCCCGGGAAACGCACACGCACCTGATCGAACACGCTCCTGGCCACAAAGGACGTCGACATCGACTCCGGGACGAACTCGCCGGGACGCACCCGCTTTTCCATCTCCGGGCGCACATGCGTGGCGACGTAGTCGCGCAGCGAGTTATCGAAGTGCACCGCCAGCAGGGCCTGCTGCTTCGCGCTTTGCTCGATATGCCCCCGGGTCCAGTGCCAGTTCTGGCAGAGCACCATCGCCAGGAATGCCACTCCCAGTGCACCCAGCGCGATCAGTAGTCCTGTGTCACGCCCGGCGGTGGCTTCGCCCTCCGAGCGGCACGCGGCGGTGCGGCGGCCGGCCTTCCAGCGCCGGACCGGCGCCCACGGTAGTTTCGCCATTCGCTTTCCCCCCGGCGTTCAAGGCCGGGCCTGAGTTCATTCTGTGGGCGTCCCTGCCTCAGGCATCACCGCGCCGCACGACAAAGGCAGGGAGCCGGACGGCGTCTGCCCGTCGCCGCCCGCTGATTCCTTGTCGGCCGCCCCGCCCACTTCCTTAGCTCCTCCGCGCTGTCTCGCTCAATGGTGCGAAATCATGGTAAATGCGGAGGATTGGTGAGACCGCTTCGTGTCGGCACCGTCCGCCTGACCCGGCCCCCGGTGAGCGACGTCGGGACGGCCGGGGATGAGCCACGATGTGACGCGGTTTTTGCACCATCGGACGGTACTACCTAAGCGGTTGCGTGCACCGAGCGCTCCAAAGCGACGGTTGTGCCCCCGGAGGCTCTGTCTGCATACGCGCGGGCGAAGCCGAGGGCGCCCTCCGCCGCCGCCGAGGCCTCGCACCGCAGCCACGGACCCCACACCCGTCGCACCACGGGGCAGGTGGCTGTGACGAAACGGAGGAACAATGGTGCCGGACCTAATCCGGCGGCGGAATCGCCGCGGCCACGGGAGGGCGATGCACATGAAACCTCGGGAGATCTCTCTGGACGGCGGCGATTGGCTTGTCTTGCACATGATGCCCGGCGAGTGGGAGTGGCGCAGGGTCTGGCAGGACCCGCGATCTGTCATGCCCACACAATGGATCCCCGCCCGAGTGCCCGGAGCCGTTCAGGAGGACGCCCGGGATGCCGGCCTGATCCCGGACTGGACCTATGACCTCAACAGTCGGGCCTGTGAATGGACCAGCGCCCGCGACTGGGTCTACACCCGGCAGTTCCCCACCCCCGAGGTCCCGGTCGAGGGCGTGGTGCGGCTGCGGTTCGAAGGCGTCGACTATGCCTGCCACGTCTTTCTGAACGGCACGCACCTTGGCGATCACACGGGACAAAACGACGGGTTCGACTATGACGTCACCTCCCTGCTATCCCAAGACGGCGACAACACGCTGGTGGTCGTCGTGGAGCACGCGCCGGAGCAGGTGGGCCAGATCGGACGCACCAGTCAGGTGAGGCACTGGAAGGCGCGCTTCGCCTATGACTGGGATTGGTGCACCCGCCTGGTTCCCCTGGGTATCCACGACAGCGTGAGTCTGCGTGTGTCGGGGGCCGCGTGGATGGATGATGTGCAGGTCGATGTCGCTTTGGCGCCTGATCTTCAGAAAGCCGATGTGCAGGTCTCCGCTCACATGGGTGTGGTGGCCGCCGAGAGGGTAGACATGCGGGTGGCAATACTCCGCGAGGGCGCAAAGATCGCAGAGATGACCCGAACCGCCGTTCCCGGTGGCCTGACCTCGTGGGCCTCCTGTGCCTTCACCATCGACAGGCCCGACCTGTGGTGGCCCAACGGCTACGGCCCGCAGCCGCTGTACGAGGCCGATGTCACTTTGACCTCGGCCGGCGGCGAGGTCCTCGACCGCCGCTGGGTGCGCTTCGGCGTGCGGCGGGTGCGCGCCGTGGCCAATGACGACGCTCCCGAGGGCGCCCTGCCCTACGTACTGGAGGTCAACGGCAGGAAGGTGTTCATCAAGGGCTGGAACTGGGCCCCGATTAGCCATCTCTACGGGCGCCAGGGGGAGGCGCAGTACACGCGCCGGCTGCGCATGGCCCGGAACGCCCACTGCAATCTCCTGCGGGTCTGGGGCGGCGCCTGCCTGGAGAAGGAGGTCTTCTACGGCCTCTGCGACGAGCTGGGGATCATGGTCTGGCAGGAGTTCATCCAGTCATCATCCGGGATCGACAACAGCCCCGCCACCGATGCGGAGTACCTCGCGTACATTCGCGACCAGGCGGAGAAGATGATCCCACGCCGCCGCAACCACCCGTCCCTCATCCTGTGGTGCGGCGGTAACGAGTTGATGCATGACGACTGGACACCGCTTGGCGACACCCATCCGGCCCTGGCGGTTCTGAAGAATTGCGTAAGCAGGCTGGATCCCACCCGCCTGTGGCTGCCCACCTCCGGCACGGGGCCCTGCGCCAACGCCGACGCCTCGAAGGTCGGCCAGATGCACGATGTGCACGGGCCCTGGCAGTACCAGGGTCCGGAAGGGCACTACGCTTTGTACAACACCATCGATCCTCTGCTACACGCCGAATTCGGTGTCGAGGGCGCCGCGGACCTCGCAGCGATGGAGAAGTCCAACTCCCCCGGCAGCATCTGGCCGCCGGATGACACCAATCCCCTGTGGACCCACAAGGGGGCCTGGTGGATCCACAACGCCATGTTGGAGAAGCTGTTCGGCCGGGTGCGTGACCTGCAGACCTTCGTCAGACTCAGCCAGCTCATGCAGGCCGAGGGGCTCCGCTACGCCATCGAGGCCAACAGGCGCCGCAAGTGGCACTGCGCCGGCACCGCGCCCTGGCAGTTCAACGAATCGTGGCCCAACCTGGCCTGCACCAATGTGCTGGATTTCTACGGCGAGCCCCGCCCGGCGTATTGGTGGTGCCGCAAGGCGTATGAACCGTTGCACCCCAGCGCCAGGTACGACAAGCTCGGGTGGGAGCCCGGGGAGGCCTTCACCGCCGAGGTCTGGCTCAACAGCTCGGTGTACGAGGGCCCCTGTGATGTGAAGTGGGAGCTGTGCGACATCGAGGGGAATGGGCTGGCCGGCGGGGAAGAGAGCCTGGAGGTCAAGGCCGGCAGCGCGAGGCCCGTGGCGCACGTCGCCTGGCCTGTGCAGGCCGTGGCCCACGATCTGTTCGTACTCCGGCTACGGGCGAGCGATGCAGACGGGCACACGTCGCGTAACGACTACCTTTTCGGCACCGGCAAGAAGGCCGTACTCGCAGGGCTCAAGGCCCTTCCTGAGGCAGACATTCGGGTGCGCATGCCAAAAGACGACGTGATTGTGGCCAATGCGGGACCCGTATTCGTCGTGGGCGTGCGTCTCGATGCGGACGAATGGGTTGAGTTCAGCGACAACTACCTGCTGATAGCGCCGGGGGAGGAAGCGACCATCGCCATGGAGGGAGATCCCTCAACGATCTTTGTGAGCGGGCTGAACATGACGCGACACATTCTGTAGGCCCGCATGCCGCTCGAGTACCCGCGGGACCCGGGTCGGCGAGGGCGAGGCGATCCACGGACCGGCTGCGCGGAGGACGCATCCCTCTTCGCGCCACCGGACCACCGTGCGTCTACCCCTCCGCCTCCAGCCCCACATCGCTCAGCCAGATCTGCGAATCGCCGCCCCCGAAGCCGATCCTTTGCTTCAGGCTCTCGGGGTCGAACATCTCGGGGGCGATGCGGTACACCAATTCGTCCCACTGCTCCTTGCCCGACAGCCTGCCGGCGGTTAGGGGCAGCGGCGTCCAGACGCCTCCTGAGTTATACCCGGCTCCCTTGCCCTTGCTGCAGAGCACCGGCGTGAAGCCCGCCGACTTGCCCCAGACGGTGAGAGTGAGGGTGTACGGGGCCTTGGTATCCTGCACGACGGTCTCCAGCGTCGCCCAACCGGAGGCGTTGTCTCCCACGCCGGTCTCGTCCGAATTCCAGGCCCGTCGCCCCCCGAGCTGCTCCTCCGTGGCGAAACCCACCCAGGCAAAGCCGGTCTCCGCCTCGCGCCGGAGGGTTTCGAGGAGGGCAGAGAACTCCGCGCCCCTGCGGCCGCCGTCGGCGGCCAGCAGCTTCGCGACCTCCATGGTGGCGAGCAGCGCCCCGCGGTCGCCGGTGTCGTTGTAGCGGCTGTACGCCAGGGCAAAACCCAGGTATCTGGCGCCAAACTCGAAGCTGTCGGCCGTCTTTGCCACCCGGTCCTTGACCTTCCCCTCCCTCGCCGCCGCCGTGGCGCGGGCCAGGCAGCCACGGGCATCGGCGAGGGCCTGCTGTGAGAAGGCCCTGGGCCCCTCGGTGCGCGGGAAGCAGCTATAGTGCTCCCCGCTCTCGGCCACAGACCGCTCCAGACGTTCCACGAAGGCGCGCATCGGCTGGGCGGCCTCGGCGAAGAACCCGCCGTACCAGTCATCCACAGCGGCCTCGAGATCCATGTCCGCATCCCATAGCTTCTGCGCCGTCAGCCAGTACAGCGCGCCCATTTGCCCCCAGGCGGAGGCACTGCTCTGCGCCACGTAGCGTGGGATGCCGAGACTGTGGAATAGGTCGATATCGTCCATCATCTGCCGCACCACGGGCCTGGGCAGACCCTCCCACATGCTCTTGTCCGTATAGGCGTAGATGCCCAGACGCCGCGGCCATTGGGCCCAGGTGGTGAGGTGTTCCAGGAACTGGGCGTTCTCCGGGCAGCCCGGGTCCCGTATCGGGTGGGCGTAGCAGGCGGGGGCGTAGTGGCAGACCCACACCGTCACCCCCTCCTGCGGGACCGCCACCTGCGGGGGCACGATGTAGTTGACGTAGGAGAAGATGAATAGCTCGCGTCCCGGTAGGTCCCGCAGGGCCTTCTCCGCAACCTGGTTGGCGAAGGTGACCAGGCGATCGGTCACCACCGGGGCGCGTCCATCGCGCCACGTCCGGGCCCCGCCGAGCTGTTCGTCTAGGGCCCGGCAGTTGTCGCACTCGCACCAGCCGTAACCGTCATTGGGGGCGATGGAGAACACCCGAGCGTCGGGGTTGGCGAGGAAGTAGTCTCTCGCCGTCTTGGCCACTAGGTCAATGACCTCTGGGTGGGTGGTGCAGATCTGTCCGCCGCGCAGGTTGCCCCGCACACGCTTGCCGTTCACCAGGGCGAAATACTCTGGGTGCCGGTCGTAGTACTTTTCCGCGGGGACGATGCTGTACCAGGCATGGATCCCGCCCTGACCCGAGGCCAGGTAGAGCAGCGACCTGCGCGTGCCCGAGCCCAGTGAGGTCACGAATTGGGCGGTGAAGAAGCCATTGATCCGGTTGCGCAGCGCCCACCACATCTCTTCCTCCCGGCGCAGGAAGAAGGTGCGGAAGGCGAAGTCCGGCGCTTCGGCGCGGGTGCCTGTCGGGATGCTCACGTTCTGAAGCGCGGGGAGGCTCTCGCCGATGTCGCCGCCGGCGTACCACCGGCAGCCCAGGTAGGTCTGCAGGAAGTCGTAGACGCCGTAGAGGACGCCCACGGGGCAGGTGCCAAAGATGCGCACCCGTGCCGTGGAGACGTCGATGGTGTAGCCCGTATCCACGCCGTCGCCGCTTCCGGCGCGCAGGAGCACCTCGCGTGCCGAGGATCGGTGGGTGATCGGGAGCTGCGCGCCGGTAGTCAGGGCGATGTACTTGGCCAGCTCCGCGGCGGCGAGCCGTTCCACATCACTGTCGCCGGTGGTGCGGATGGAGACGTCGGACAGCCCATCGCGGACAAGCTGGAACACAGGCTGGGCCGCGCAGGCCGCGGGCACGATCATTGCGAGCAAAGCGAGACGTGTGACGCTCATCTGGGCCACCGTCCTTTGCGGGCACGGGCGATGTCTAGGGTTCAGCAGATCGGGCGAGCAACGGTCAACGGCACACGGCCAAGACCCCGCGCTCCCGGCAACGGCCAACGGCGGCGGCTTGGGTGGCCCACTCCAGAGACGGCCGCCGGTGGGCGCTACCTCCCCGGCGCCGGCAAGAGGTCGATACCCTCCTTGTCGTCTCTCACCTTCAAGCGCATGCCCCAGATGGCCTCAGTCCGGGCATCCTCGGTGGCGTGACCGCCGGTGTGGATATAGGCCACGAACACGGAGCCGTCCGGCAGCAGCACGCCCCGGCCATAGCCGTAGACGCTGGGGTCGACCGCGAAGCCGTGGTCGGCGGCGGGCGCGATCCACGTCTGCCCGCCATCGGTGCTGAAGATCGCGCGGAAGCCCCCGGCACCATAGGAGCCGTGCAGGCACAGGAGTGTGCCGTCGGGGAGCACCAGCAGACTGGGCTCGAACATGCGCATCCCGAAGGCGACCGGCTCCGTCCACGTGCACCCGCCATCCTCGGACCAGGTGATGTCGCCCTCGGGCCTGCCGATCATCACCAGTCTGCCGTCGGGAAGCTGCGTGATCCCGGTTTCGCTGTATTCGTGGTCGGTCTTGAGCACCGACAGCAATTCCCAGCTTTGGCCGCTGTCGGTGCTGCGGAAGATCGCTTGCTGCTCCGGGCCTCCCTCCCGTGGAGAGCCGTAGACCGCAAGCACCACGGACCCGTCCTGCAGCAGGATCGGCGGCCCGTCGGTGGCATCGGCCAGGAACGGAGAGGGCAGCCGTCGCGGCTCTTGCTCCCATGTACGGCCGCCGTCCGGGGAGCGGATGATTGCGGTGCGGTACGCCAGGTCCGGGTGCGCGTGGAAGTCGGCTCCCGAGTAAGTGAAGAACGAACACAGCACCGTTCCGTCCGGCAGCTCGAGGAAGGCCGGCGAGCGGTCGTCCAGCGGCGTGTCGATGATGGTCTGAGGCTTGCTCCAGGTGACCCCTTCGTCCTCGGAGCGGATGAGCATCGCCCGCCCGCCGCTGGGGGCCTCGACGTCGCCGGGGAAGCCGATCTTGATCCACTCAGCCAGCGTCCCCTCGCCGATCTGCAGAGGGGTGGGGGGTGAGGCGTGCCAGTAGCCGGTGGAGAAGCCCACCAGCCATGACCCGTCACGCAGGCGCGTTGGGTGCTGCCAGCCCACGAAGCCTGCGTACCCGGGATGCGGGTCGGGCTGGTTCACTCCGGGCCCCACCAGCATGCGCCGGCAGTCGGAGTAGGAAGCGGTTGACTCGCCTGCGGGGACGACCTGTACCGTCACGGGCTCGGCCATCGCGGGGCCTCCATTCACCGGCAGAAATGTGAGCGCAATGGCTCTGAAAAGCAGCCCGATGCGGGCCTGCACAGCGGAAGACATGGGGACGGACCTCCCAGGGTCGAGTGGTATCCATCGGGTGCCTTCTGCCGTTGCCCCGGTGTGTTGCGCCGTTCGCCTCTTGTTGCGCTCTGGCGGCTACACAGGCCAATAGCCCTCGAGCCAGGACTTCTCGGCCTCCACCATCTGATTGAACATGTCCCGGGCCTCGGCGGCCGAGCAGACGGCGGCGGTAAGTGGGTCCAGGAGCGTGGCCATCCGGGCCTTGTTCAGGTCGCGCTCCAAAACGGCCTCCACCGTCAACTGCTGCACGGCGATGTTCGACTGGTTCAGCGCCGCGAGCTGCGTCGGGAGCGTCCCTACATTGCACGGCCGCACCCCGGAGCCGTCGGTCATGCACGGGACCTCCACCGAACAGCCGAACTGCAGATTGCTGATGATATCCTCATTGGGCACGTTCCCGTTGAAGCGGAACAGAGTGTTGGTCTCCACGGCGTTGATGATGCTGGAGGCATACTCGCCGGAGCGGTGGAGCTTGAGAGCGTCCTCATCCACAGAGCCGGCGTCGGGGACGTCCTGCTGCCAGAAGCGCTGGGCGCGGCCTCCTTCCTTGTCCGGTTTCCGGGGTGGTAGCCCGAACTCCGTGCGGAGCTCCTCGCGCTTGCCGAAGTAGGGCACATACTCGGACATGTGCCGCGTGGACTCGGTAACGAAGTACCCGAAGTGCTTCATGATCTCGAATCGGACGGTGTCCTTGGCGTAGATCTCCGGGTCCTCCATGGCCTCGAAGAGCCGGGGGTAGAGGTCCTCACCCTTGCGGTCGAACTGCAGGAACCACGACATGTGGTTGATGCCCGCCACCCAGTGGGTGATCTCATTGGCCGGGACGCCGATATAGCCCGCAAGTTGGTGGTGCGTGCCCTGGACGCTGTGACACAGCCCCACGTTTTGCACGGCGCTGGCCTCGCTCATGATCCAGCTCAGCATCGCCATGGGGTTGGTGTAGTTGAGCAAGAGCGCGTTGGGGCACAGCTCCTCCATGTCCCGGCAGATGGCCATCATCTCCGGGGCGGTGCGCAGGGTACGCAGCACCCCGCCGGGGCCGATGGTATCTCCCACCTGCTGATGGACGCCGTACTGGGCGGGGATGTCGATCTCGTAGAAGTAGGGCACTCCGTTATAGGCCGGGCCGCCCACGGCGATGGCGGTGACCACATGGTCGGCACCCTCAAGCACCTGCCGCCGGTCGGTGCTGCCGATGACCTTCGCCGGCAGCTTGTGGTGATCCACGACGCGCTGGACGAAGCGCGACACGCCGTCCACGGCCTCCTGGTCGATGTCCACCAGGGCGATGGTGCTGTCTTGTAGTTCGGGGAAGGACAGAATGTCCACCGACAGGCGGCTCCCGAAGCCGCTGCCCGCTCCGATCAGAACGATCTTTGCCATAGTAACTGCCTCCTGGCAGGCTGCATTGGGCCGAGCGCGTCCCCCTGTGCAAAGGGCCCCCTCGTCCAGATGGGGAGAACTTCGCCGGCGGCCCCCTGTGACCTGCCCCCGTCCCCGCCCTCCCGCCGTTGCCGTCCCTGCCGTCGCCGTCCCCGCCGTCACCGTCCCCGCCGTCACCGTCCCCGCCGTCACCCCCGTCGTCACCCCCGTCGTCACCCCCGTCGTCACCCCCGTCGTCACC
>CAYRFY010000225.1:0-11318 GCA_964423635.1 uncultured Armatimonadia bacterium
GGGTGAGGTGGGTGGGGGTCACAACCCGCATGTGAAGGGTCAGATCGCCGCGGCCACGGGACCGGCTCTTGGGCAGTCCGCGGCCCGGCAGGACCGTCTGCTCGCCGGTCTGCGTCCCGGCGGGAACCTCCACTTGCTCTTCATCCTCCAGGGTGGGCACAGTCACGGTGTCGCCCAGGGCGGCCTGCACCATGGTCAGCTCAAGCTCGGCATGCAAATCGGCGCCCCGGCGCACGAAACGGGGGTCATCGGCGACGCGGATCCGTACGTACAGGTCTCCGGCCATGCCGCCGCCGGGGGGCGCGGAGCCGTAGCCCCTGAGCACCAGCTCATCGCCATCATCGACCCCGGCGGGGATCGTGACCGTCAGCGTCTCAGGGCGCTCCTGGACGCCCCGTCCGCCGCAGTCCTCGCACGGGGTATCGATGACCTGACCGGTGCCGCGACAGTGGGGGCAGTCCTGAACCGTGGAGATGGTGCCGATGAAGGTGGAGTGCGCCGCACGGACCTGGCCCACTCCGCCGCAGGTACCGCAGGTACGGGGCTGCGTGCCGGGGGCCGCGCCGGTGCCGTCGCACGTTTCGCAGACGGCCAGGCGCGTGTACTTCACCTGCTTTTCGACGCCATTGAGTACGTCCTGCAGGCCGATTTGCACTTCGTAGCGCAGGCTTTGGCCCGTAGCTACGCGCGCCCCTCTGCCGCCGAAGCCGAAGGGGTCACCACCGAAGGCGCTGGCGAAGATGTCGAAGATGTCGAAGGGACTGGAGGCTTGACCGAAGTCCTGGGGCCCGGAGTGCCCGTAGCGGTCGTATTGGCTGCGGCGCTCGGGGTCGGAGAGGACCGCGTAGGCCTCGCTGATCTGCTTGAACAGCTCCTCGGATTGCGAGTCGCCCTGCCTGACATCGGGGTGGTGCTCACGAGCCAGCTTGCGGTAGGCCCGCTTGATCTCGGTCTCCGAGGCGTCGCGCGCAACGCCCAGCAGTTCGTAGTAATCTGCTCTCACGCTGTGCATTCTCACCGCCTGCGTGCCGGCGACGGGCCGATAGTGGGGCGGCCTGATCCCGGCCGGACGCCGGAGCCGTCGCCCGCCGACACGCGGTTGTCATCGTCATTGGTCGGGTAGGTCGCTAGAGGTTCGGCCGAGAAGTCCACATTTGCATGGGAGTGTCATTCTGAGAGCGTTCGCTCCCGGAGGGAGCAGCTCGAAGAATCCTCTGTCATTCGAGGAGATTCTTTGCTATCTCGCTGCGCGAGATTGGCGCTCAGAATGACATGAGCCGGGCCAGCCGGGCTTTCCGGCCGGACCTCTAGACGTCGAGCTCTTCGTCCTCTTCGTCCTCTTCGTCATCATGGAGGTCATCGTCGAGGTCGTCGTCCAGCAGGTCTTCGTCGTCATCGTGCTTGGCGCGTGCCGCGGACGTGCCTGCGGCCGCGGGCTCACGGGGGAGTATGATAGTGTCCTCCACCGAGCCGTCGCGGCCGGCATAGTACTGGTCGCTGGTGGTGGCGCGGATCTCCTCCTCACCCGGCTCGGCGGGGACGATGATCACCTTGCCCGCCGCGATCTCGGCCAGAGCGATGGTGAGCGGATTGCGGGAGGCCACATCCACCAACACCGGCGAGCCGTCCTTGATCTGCTGCGCCCGGTCGGCTGCGGCGACGACCACGGCGAACCGGCTTCCCGCCTTGCATGCGATATCGTCCAGAGGGAATTCTTCCACCTGGGTACCTCCTAGAGACTGAACCGTTGGGGTGAAACCGCTTCGGGAGGGCCGTGCCGGCTGCGGGGCCGGTTGGTGACGTCACCGGTATCGCCGCGCCACCTGCGGGCTCTGAACCACACCCCGCGCGCAGACGCAACACGCAAGAACGTCTCCGCCGCCAGGGTCACGGAAAAAACCAGTGCCCAAGAGCAGCGGAGCCGTCCGCCTCGTATTCCTGAAGACGAACACTTAATATACAGAGTCGGTGGGCACTCGTCAAGCTGGTTTTGGCGAGTTGCGGGTCTTGCCGCGGTGGCGGGAGCCGGGGTCAGGACCGGATTGCCTTCCGCCGAGCGAGGGCGGCGGTGAGCAGCTTGTTGATCTCGATGATGACAAAGACCATCGCCGCCGCACCGAAACACAGGCCCATGTCGACAGGACTGAGTGCCACCGTCTTGAAGATCGACTGGAGCGCCGGGACGTAGACCACCAGCATCTGACTGGCGACGGTCAGCAATACGGCGCCGACCAGGTGCGGGTTGCGGAAGAATCCGACACGGATGATGAGGTCACGCTCCGAGCGGACCGCGAAGCAGTTGGCCATCTGCGCCAGCGCCAGCGCCGTGAACGCCATGGTGTGTTGATACTCGCCGATTTGGCCTTGGCGCATGGCATAGACAACCAGCGCGGTCATCACGGCGCCACCGAGAAGGATGCGCCCCAGCATGCCGTCTCCGAAGATGCTCTCCGCAGGGTTGCGGGGCGGGCGTTGCATCACATTGCTTTCGGGCGGCTCGATGCCGAGGGCCAATGCCGGAAGGCCATCGGTGACCAGGTTGATCCACAGGATCTGCAGGGCGGTGAGCGGCATGGGCCAGCCCGCCGCCAGTGCGACGACCATGACCATGATCTCGGAGATGTTGGAGGTCAGCAGGAAGCGCAGGAACTTGCGGATGTTGTCGTAGATGACGCGGCCTTCGCGGACGGCGGCCACGATGGTGGCGAAGTTGTCGTCGGCGAGCACGAGCTTGGAGGCCTCTCGGGCCACGTCCGTACCGGTGATGCCCATGGAGACGCCGATGTCCGCCTTTTTGAGCGCCGGGGCATCGTTGACCCCGTCGCCTGTCATGGCCACTACGTGCCCCTGACGCTGTAGAGCGTTCACCAGCCGCAGCTTGTGCTCCGGCGAAACACGGGCGTATACCGAGACGCGCTCGACCCGCTCCCGGAGCTCCTCGTCCGACAGGCGGGCGAGGTCGACGCCGGTGAGGACCTCCGCATCGGCCGGCGCCAGCCCCAGGTCCGCGCTGATGGCCTGAGCCGTCAGCGCGTGGTCGCCGGTGATCATGATCGTGCGAATACCTGCGCTGCCGCACTCGGCAATGGCGTTCTTGGCCTCCGGACGTGCCGGGTCGATGATGCCGACGAGACCCAGGAGCGTGAGTTCGTGCTCCAGATCGGGGGTATCGGTGGTGGCGATGTCCCGTACATGCAGGCGCGCCAGAGCCAGAACCCGCTGGCCGCGCCGGGCCATGTCCGCCGTGACCTCGGCGATAGTCGCCCTCAGGCTCTCGGTGAGATCCTGCTCCTCCTTGTCCCAGTAGGCCTCGGTGCACACCTCGAGCATCGCCTCCGGTGAGCCCTTGGCGTAGACCACTTGGCCGTCGCCGTGGGAGTGGAGGGTGGCCATGCGCTTGCGATCCGAGTCGAAGGGGTTCTCGGCCACCCGGGGGCGCCCGGCCAGCAAGTCCTCCGGCTGCAGCCCGGCCTTCATCGCCAGGGCCAGCAGGGCGGTCTCGGTGGGATCGCCGATGGCCGTCTTCTCGCCCTCGCTATCGTCGGGGCCGCGCATCTCGGCATCATTGCACAGGACGCCGGCCCGCAGGAGCTCCACGAGATGCTCGGGCAGGTCGCCCGCCAGGGCACCCACCTGTTCGGGCTCGATGCCCGTATCGGTCACGCGCCACCGGATGCCCCCGACGACGATGTCGGTGACGGTCATCTGGTTGCGGGTCAGGGTGCCCGTCTTGTCCGAGCAGATGGTGGTGACCGAGCCCAGCCCCTCCACGGCGGGCAGAGAGCGCACCAGCGCGTGGCGCCGGGCCATGCGACCGGCGCCCAGGGCCAGGGCGATGGTCACCACCGCCGGCAGCCCCTCGGGGATGGCGGCCACCGCCAGCGCCACCGCGGTCAGGAACATCTCCATCGGCGGGATGCCCCGCAGCAGACCCAATCCGAACACCAGGGCACAGATCCCCAACGCGCCCAGCGCCAGATAGGTGCCGAGCTGTCCGAGGCGACGCTGCAGCGGTGTCATGGTGTCGCCTGTGGCGGCCAGAGAGGCGGCGATCTTCCCGACTTCCGTTTCCATCGCCGTGGCAGTCGCCAGCAGCTCGCCGCGACCGTAGACGACGACAGTGCCCTTGTAGGCCATGTTGCGTCGATCGCCCAGAGGTGGGTCGGCTTCCTCCAGGGGAGCGTTCAGCTTGTCCACGGGCAGCGATTCGCCGGTCAGGACGGCCTCTTCGATGCGCAGGTCCGCCGACTCGATCACACGCCCATCGGCGGGCACCGAGTCGCCGGCCTGCAGCAGGACCACGTCACCCGGCACCAAGTCCACCGCGGAGACCTCCACCATCCGCCCGTCCCGGCGGAGGCGGACCTTGGGCACCGTCAGCTTCCGCAATGCCGCCATGGCCTGATCCGCGCGGTATTCCTGGACGAACCCGATCACGCCGTTGGCCACCAGGATGATGGCGATGACCACCGCATCGCTGATCTCCCCCACGGCCCCGGAGACGACGGCTGCCGCGATGAGCACGATAATCAGGGGTTCGGTGAACTGGTGCAGGAGTTTGACCAGCGGGTGTACCCGGCGGCCCTCCTCCAGTTCGTTGGGGCCGAAACGCTCTCGGCGCCGCAGGGCCTCGTCCTGACTTAGGCCCGTGGCCAGGTCAACCTGGAGAGCGCTCAGGGCGTTCGCCACCGCCATGGTGTGCCACGCAGGTCCCACGGTTTCCGGGTCCGCGCCCTGTGGTGTGTCTGGCGCCCGTTCCGAGCGCGGCCGCTTCTCGTCGATGCTATCTTGCGACATAGACTGCTCCTATACCGGCGGCGACAGTGATGAGGATGGCCAGGCCGTCCGGCCACACGCCCCAGATGTGTCTCCCCCGGGGTGAGAGGATGACCTGCAGTATGACACCGGTCACCGCAATGGCGGCCAGGGCGGTGATGGCGTGAGTCCCATTCACGTGGGAGAACAGCGCCCCGGTGCGATCGGCGATGTCGAGGATGAACAACACGAAGATGTTGATCGTGTTGCTACCCAGTACGTTGCCCACGGCCAGGTCGAAGGCCCCCAACCGGAAGGCCGCGACACAGGCCACGAACTCCGGCAGAGAGGTGACAATGGACATGAACACGGTGCCGAAGAACGTCTGTCCTATCCCGGTGCCGTCCGCCAGTTGCTGTCCGGACTGGGCCAGCCTGGGTGAGGCCAGGGAGATAATGACCGCCGCCAACGCGAACAGGATCGTCACCCAGAGAGTAGACACTTTCTCCCAGCGGTCGTCGCGGGTCTCCGCGGCCTCCACCGTCTCGACCGCCTCCTGCTCCGGGTCTTCCCGGTGCTGTAGCACGATGGCGCGGGTGCCGACGACATAGATGGCCGCGATCAGGACCCCGCCGATTCCGACCCCGCCCACGGCGACCGGCGAGGGATGGAGCACGCCGACGCCGACCACCGCGAGCAAGACGACGGCCAGCGTCGCGGAGCGACCGTGTCCGGGGGCGACGCGGGTGAATATCCCGCGCTTGAATCTGGCGCAGTACAGGATATCCAGCAGTCCGAGAATGGCCAGATTGAGCAGGCAGCTCCCCACCATCCCACCGACGGCCATGTCCTGTGCGCCGATGCGAACCGCGGAGATTCCGGTGAAGATCTCCGGCAGTGTGGTGGCTCCGGCCAGGAGGAAGGAGCCGATCACCAGGCCGCCCAGCCCGGTGCGATCGGCGATACAGTCGGAGGTGCGTGAGAGCAGCATCCCGGCGGCGATCACCACCGCGGAGGCCCCCATGAACCATAGTAGGGTCACTGTCATGCCCGGTACTCCGGCCGCATCCGCGGCGTTGGGTGGTGCGAGTTGACCGCGGCGCGATAACCTCCGGACGCCACGGCGGGCCGGGCGCGCTCCCGCCTTCTGTCGCGGAAAGGCCCCGGCCCGGAGTCTTGCTTCCTCTCCCATCGGCGCGGCCGAGAAGCCGTCGCCAGGTCTATGGCGAAGCTCCGCCTCAGATCGGCGAGCACGGCGCGGAGGTTCGCCTCCGGTCGGTGGCACGGCCGGGCGGAGAGCCGGACCCGCTTCGCCGCCCTCCGCACCTACTTGACGGCCACCGTCGTGCCCGTCTCGGCCGACCGGTAGCAGGCCTCGATCACCCTGTGGCTCCACAGCCCGTCCTCCCCGGTGATAGGGGGTTCCGTATCGTCCTCAATGGCCCGGCAGAAGGCCTCGATGTGGGCCCGGTACATGTTGACTACCTCAGGCGTGATGATCTCCTCCGGGGAGCCGCCTTCCCGCACCTGGCCGGCGTCGTAGCCTTTGTCGCCCTTCTCCAGGACCGCCTTGAGGCTGCCCGAGGAGTCTTGGCCGATGGTGCCGAAGGCCACCACACTCCCCTTACTGCCGTAGACCTCCAGGGCGTTGCGGGCCGCGGCGTCGGGCACATTGAACATGTTGTCCACCACGGCGACGGCGCCCGAGCCGAAGCGCAGCGAGGCCAGTGCGGTGTCCTCACTCTTGTAGTCCTGCACGAGGTTGGCTGTGAAGCAGCTCACCTCGGTAACCCTGCCGAAGAACATCTCCAGCAGGTCGATGCAGTGGTTGCCCATGTCGATCAGCGCGCCGCCGCCGCCCAGGGCGGGGTCCTGGCGGAAAGCACCGGGGATCGGCGGATACCAACAGGTGAGCTCGCCGCGCCCGAATACCAGTGTCCCCAGCTCCCCGGCGTCGATCATCTCCTTGAGCCGTACGTGGCAGGCGTGGAACCGCATCATGAAGTTGGTGCCGAGTTTGACCCCGGCGTCCCGGCAGACCTGAATTTGCTCCTCGATCTCCCGTTGGGTCATGCCCAGAGGCTTTTCGCACAGCACATGCTTGCCCGCCGCGGCGGCCGCCTTCACCTGATCCGCGTGGACGTTGGTGGGTGTGGCGATGTATACGGCGTCCACATCGGGCACCGCCAGCAGGTCCGCCACATCGGTGAAGCAATGCCCCACGCCACGCTTGGCCGCCACCTCGCGCACGCGGTCCTCGATCACGTCCTGCACCGCCACCAGCTCCGCGCCATCCGCGGTCATGATGCCTTCGGGAATGGTGCGTCGATCCGCGATGCCCCCCGCGCCGATGACTCCCCAGCGTACTGTCATGTTCAAGCACCTCCGTGCAATGTTGGCTATTGATTTCCGGGCCGCTCCGCGGGGCTACTTGCCCACCACCGGGGCCAGGCCCAGTCTGCGCAGGACCTTCAGGGCATTGAGCCCGAGTATCCGCTTCTTGTCGTCCTCGGGGATGCGCGCGTGCAGGATCGGTCCCATCCCCAGGGGTAGCGGCAGATCGGTGACGTCGGAGCCAAACAGGATCTTCTTGGGGTCGACGGCCGAGACCAGGGCCTCCATCGAGCGCGGGGTGAGCGGCTCGCAGGTGCACTGGTAGATGTTCGGGTACGTATTGACGATTGCCGCGTACTGCGTGGTGTAGTGCCCGACGATGAAGGTGACCTCCGGATAGTCATCGGCCAGCCTGCGCAGATGCTCCACCGGTCCCCAGCCGTGGTTGAGCACGATGAGCCTGCGCTCATTGGCCCAGGCCACGGGAATGCGGACGTTCGGCCCGTCCTCCGGGTAGCCCTGATAGTGCGGGATGAGCTTGATGCCCGCAAAGCCACGGCCCTCGTTGCGCGCAAGCTCGCGGCGCATCTCCGCGGGATGGTTGGGGTTGACCAGGATCAGCCCGTGGAAGCGCCCGGGGTACTTGCGCATGGCCCCGGCGATGTGGTCGTTGTCACGGGTCCAATCGCCGGTGACACCCGAGAAGCCGAAGACAATGGAGCACAGCACTCCGAGTCGCTCCATCTCGGCCGCGACCCGGCCCGGGCTCCCATCGGCGATGTGGTAGAGGCCGGTCTTGCCCAGATGGGCGTGGGCGTCGATGATGACCTCACCCACCGGTGGCTCACCTCGCAGCGCCCGACTGCGCAGTGAGGAGCCCGCCGGCGGCTTGACCGTCACCCGCACCGCCCCTGTCCGGCGACGGCGCGGAAAGGCCCCCTGTAGCAGGGCCCGGAGATTGTCCCCGGCGATCTTCCGTTTCTCGTCGTCACCGATGTCTGCGAACTGCACCTGGGCGATGGTGCCGCCCACCTCGCGCACCGGCCATTTGGTGCCGAACAGCAGCCTCTCGGCCCCGAACTTGCGGCAGATGTACTCGATCCCGTGGTGCACCCAGAGACCCGACAGCTCCAGCCTCAGGTTCGGGCAGGCCTCGAGAGCCTGGTAGATCATGCGGTTGGCCGAGCGGAACCGGCTCTCGCCGACAATGACCGGCAACCGTGGGTAGGCCCGGCACAGCGCCACCACCGCATCCCAGTCTGTATCATCCGGCGGCCAGCCGCCGATGAAGGTGGGGTTGGGCTCGATGAACGTCGGGACGCGTTGTTTCTCCAGATGTGCAAGCAGCGTCCCGAGGCACCACTGTCCCAGGCTCAGGCAGTAGAACGCCGGGAGGATCTTGGCGGCTCTGACGCCGGCCTCGGCCATCTGCGCCAGCACGTGGTCAGGGGCGCCCATATCGCCTTCGCGCTCCGGAAGCAGGCTGAAGCAGGGATGCAGTCGCGGTTGGCCCTCGGTGAGGTGACGCACCCTGGCATTGCCCGAGGAGGGGTGCACCTCGCGGGAGAGCGAGTCCAAGACCAGAGCTTCGGCGATGCCGAAGCGGTTCATGTCGCTGAGCAGCGCATCGCGGCCAAAGCAAGTGCCCGGCGTTAATTGGCGGAACCGTCCGACCGTGACGTTGGCATCGAAAAAGTCCATTAAGTGCTCACCCGGTGTCAGACGGGGAAGGGAATGCCGCGCTGAGCGGCGGCGCGGGCCTTGAGAACTACTTCGGTCATGCGCAGACAATCTGCCGCAGGCACATCGCAGTCGCATTCGCCGCGAATGGCCCCGACGAAGTTGGCGAACTGGCCCTGTGTGACCTCCGGGGCCTGCAACTCTCGCGGGCCCTGCTCCGAGGTGATGAGGGTGATCTGCCGTCCGCAGCCGACGGACTCGATCACTCCCCTGTTACCCGCGATGCGGATTCGGTCGTCCCCATGGGTCGGGGCCGCGGCGGGTCGGCAGTAGTCCAGCCGCGCCACGGCGCTCGCCCCGTTGTCCAGGGCGGCCAGAACGGTCGCCTGGTCCTCCATGTCGCCAATGTCCGGATGGCCCGCATTGGAGCAGTGTCCGAACACTTCGGTGAACTCTCGGCCCGTGGTCCAGCGCAGACAGTCCAGCGCGTGGATCCCGATGAAGGGAATGATGCCGCTGAAGGTCTCCCTGCTCTTCTGCCACTGGGGTCTGTTGCCCAGGCGATACGATTTCTGGAAGGAGGCGAGGCAGACCTCGCCGATGTCGCCGGCCTCCACGACGCTCTTGACAAGCCTGTAGGTCGGCTCAAAGCGCATGGTGAGCAGCATCGACAGGTGCACATCCCCGGCGTTGTCAACCGCCGTCTGCACATCCGCCAGGTCGGGAAGCGAGGCCGCAAGGGGCTTCTCGCAGAGGCAGTGGATCCCCCGCTGCAGGGCGGCGATCACGATCTTGTGCCGCTCGCTGTCCACCCCGGCCTCACCGAGGATGTCGATCTGCTCTCGTTCCAGCATCTCCTGCCAGTCGGCATAGGTGTGGGTCTGCTCGTCTGCACACCGCCATTCGCGGACGCCCGCCAGGGCCGCCGCATCATCATCGCAGACGGCGGCCAGACGTACGTCGTCAAGCTGACTGATACCGTCCAGGATGGTGCCCTGGTGGCCCTTCAGTCCGACGATTGCGACATTCAAGGGCATGAGCCATTCCCCCTTGGAGCAAGACGATAGTAGACACTTCTGCAGGATCGCGGCACACACCTGCCCGTGAGGCGGTGCCCGGACATAACAACGGGCGACGGCACGAACGTCACCTTACCCCGAGCTGTTCACACGTGGCAAGGGAACACCACACAGTCCGGTGTTGCCAGGGCCTGTGGGACACGAGACGTGACCATCGACAGATGCTGTCTGGCGGCACCTGTACGGGCGGGTATTCCCCCGCCCCCGGGGGGTACGGCTTGATAGGACCATGAACAGGATAGTACCCTGCGCGCAGACGAGTCAATCGCGCCGCTCTCGCGGCGTCTCGCCCCGCGCGTTCTTCTCGTCCGTGCGTTGTCGGCGCTGTGATTCGGTGCCCGGCCTTGACTCGTGAGGATACACTACTATAATTCATAGTAAAAGAGGGAACACTGGCCCTCTACTATCGTCTGTAATAATAGTAGGTATCGCAGGTGCGCACCAGAAGACCCCTGCCACGCCAGACAGTACAGCACGCCTGCGTTGGAGGTGAGCCGATGGCCGACAGACCCGATACTCCCTTTTCCGTCTTCAGGCCCCGGAAGGACGGGCTGGAGAAGACTCTGGGCGCCCTGGAGGCCCAGGTGATGGACGCCGTATGGGACGCCGAGGGTGCCGTATGTGTGGATGATGTGCGTCGGGCCCTGGCCACGACGGGCAAGGACGCCGCGTACACCACGGTGATGACCACGCTCAGCAGGCTCCATACCAAGGGGCTGCTGGCCCGCGAGATGAAGGGGAAGGCATACTACTACACCCCCCGTGTCTCCCGGGACGAGTTGAGCGACAACGTGAGCAAGCAGGTGATCGACGGCCTGCTGTCGACTTTCGCCGAACCGGCGATGTCGTACTTCGTCGAGGCACTGGGCAATGTCGATCCCAGCAAGCTCGACTCGCTGGCGGAGATGATAGCCCAGAAGCGCCAAAGCCAGGAATAGCTGCGTGAGCGCTGCGTTCGCTGCCGTCATCCTCTTCATCACGGTTGCGGCGGGCCTTAGCGCCTTCGCATACCTGCCCGCGGTGGCGGTTGTCGAAACCCTCTCGCCGCGTCGGGCCTCGGCCCGCGCGGCGGTGTGGTTCTACGCCCTGGTAATCCCCGTCGTGGGCGGGTTGGCGGGCGCCGCCGTCGGCCTTCACAGCTCGCTCCACGACGCCTACGGGTCTCCTCACCTGTACTCCGACCGCCCTCACCTTTGCTCCCGCTGGCTCATAGCCGCTCCGGACGTGGGCTTCGCCGCTTGGCTCGTGGCGGACATCTGCGCCATCATCGTTGCGGCCGCGCTGGTGCGCTTCGTGGTCGGGGTGGTGCGCTCCCAGTTGCTCTGCGGGCGTCTGAGACGTTCCTCCGCCGCCGGAGGGACGGTGGTGATGGTCGAGAGCCGGCCTCCCTTGCTGGCCACCGTCGGGATCCTAAGGCCCGTCGTCCTGGTCACCTCCGGCACGGCGAACCTGCTGGAGACCTCCGAGATC
>CAYRFY010000226.1:0-11315 GCA_964423635.1 uncultured Armatimonadia bacterium
AAACCCCTGCTGCTCGCGCCAGAGGGCCTGCAGGAGCCGGGCCCGCCGCTGAAACTCGTTACCGGGACGATCCAGTGCGACCTGATGCCGCAGCTCCGTTTGCTTGATCGCGTCCATGTGCAGTGCCCTCCGGGTCATACCGGCGCAATGGAGACTGTGGTTCTCGGGGTTCGGGCGGAAGCCCACAGCGCGTGGGCTTCCGCGGCGGCGTTCCCGTGTATTGCGTGACCGGTCACGCAATACACGGCGGCGGCCGACCTGAGATTGGCGTGCGGTCGTTGGCAGGCCAATCTCAGGTCACAGCTTGCAGCACAGCGCACCCCCAACGACGGCATCGCCCATCGCACCGAGGCCCCGACGGCTGCACAGCATTACGGGGTCTGGGGCCCGTGGCCCCAGCGGGGGCGGGGCAGAGCCCCGCGACGTTTTCCGTCGACCGTGCTTTAGCCCCACGCCCCCATCACCCCAGGGAGTCCCTCATCGCCTGCTTGTAGCCCTCCACACCATCCTGCTGGTAGGTCAGCTCCCGGGGGTAGTTCACCTGAGACGCGGCGTCCACATGCAGTCCCTGCAGCCGGCCCTTCACGGCCACCGTATCCATCAGCACCCGCATCACCAGAAACAGATGATAGGCATCGCGCTTGGGAACATTGAGCGCGATTGCCGGAATGCCGTTGCGCCCGAAGTCCGTCATCGTCCCCTGACACGAGGCGTTCTGGAGCGTCTGCATGCTCTTTTGCATGAAGATCTCCAGCCCGCCTTTGATGCTGTCGTCCGCGGGGACGTGCAGGTCGGGGCCCAGGTCGGCCCAGCGCACGAACAGCACCATCTTGTCTCGCGGACCGCCGATGACCCCGTTCAGCAGCGAGTGGTTGCTCGTTGGCCCCCGGGCGGCGATCACATTCATCCCGCCGCCGCGCTCCTGGATGGACTCCGTATAGAGCTGCACCAGCCAGTCGCCCAGCATCCGGCAGCCGGAGTAGTCGTACAGCACCAGCGTGCCGATTCCCAGCGCTTCCTCGGCGTATTGCAGCCATCTGGCCAGGCGGAAGGCGAGATTGCTGCGGCTGTCCACGCCGGAGAGCATCATCTCGTGGCCCTTGCCGTAGCCGGCGAGGGCTTCGTCCAACCGCTGGGCCGGCGACTTGACGGCTCCGTTCACCGCTACCGCCAGCGGAAGCAACCCCACAGGGGAGGGCTCCGAGAACCGCCCGCCGACGCCCTCGGGGACGGGGAGGATGCCCAGGAAGTCCTCGCGGCGGTCGGCGGCGAGGTCGAACAGGATGCTGGCGCCGGGGCGCTCGCCGGTGGTCAGCACCACCTGCCGCATCCAGTCCGCGCCCAGCTTGTCCTTGATCGCCAGCAGTGTGCACAGCGTCTCGGGAGTCTTGCCCGACTTGCTGACGATGTTGAACGCCGTGCGTCCCAGGTCTCCCCGGGCCTCCAGCAGCGAGAGAAGCTCGCCCAGGGGCCGGGGGTCGAAGGTGTCGCCGGTGAAGTACACTCGCGGCGCACCGCGCCGGTCGTCGGGGAGCTCATTGTGCACGGTGCTGTCCAGGACCTCGTGGGCCACGCGGGGTCCGAGATCAGAGCCGCCGATGCCCACATGGACGTAGGTCGAGAAGCCCCGGCGCACCTTGTCGGCGACTTCGAGGCAGCGGGTGCGCAGCTCATCGCGCGCATGGAGCGTGGTCCAGGCGCGGAGATTTGCCTCGAGCTCGCTCAGTCCCGCCTCTTGCTCGCGCCGGAACTCGTCGCTAATGGCGCCCAGTTCAGTTTCGATCTCCGCCCTGCGGCCGGAGGACACGTGCGGTGCCACCAGCGTCTCGCAGCCCCGGTCATCCAGGGACAGCACATTGGACATGCTTGTCACCCTTCCCAGTGAGCGATTGCTCTTCAGATACCTGTATGGGCGTGTATAGCCCCGGCCGGAAAGCCCACATTCGCATGGGAGTGTCATTCTGAGAGCGTCCGCTTCCGGAGGAAGCAGCTCGAGGAATCTCCTGGGATATGGCGAGATTCTTCGCTCAAGCGGCAGAAGCTCGAGCTTGCGCCGCCCGGGCCTGTGACGCAGGCGCTCCAGGATGACATCTTCACGGCGGACCCGGCTTCTCGGCCGGACCTCTAGTGCGCCGTATGATACCCCAAACGCCTTCGGAGCACCAGCATCGCCGGAGACCGGGGTGCCGTTCCTCGGGGCCCCGTTCGGCGGGACCTCGAGCCTTTGCGTCGTCACCGGCGATGCCGTGGTGGCGCCATCCTGCTCATCCTGTCTGACGGCCGTCGCCGTGGCCGGTGCCCGAAGGGCTCTCGCCGTCCTCCGGCGAACCGTCCTGTATCAATCCAGTTCAGTCGGAGGCTCCATGGACGAGGTGGCGCGGTACAACAAGGAGCGGTGGGAGGACCTGGCGCGCGCGGGTATCCAGTGGTCGCGCCCCGCGCTATCACTGGACGAGCGATCGGCACGCGCTCTCGTGGACCCGGAGGGGATGATGGGGGAGGTCGCGGGGAAAGACGTGCTCTGTCTCGCCGGTGGTGGGGGACAGCAGTCGGCGGCCTTCGCCCTCCTGGAAGCCAATGTCACGGTCCTGGACATCTGCGAGACCCAGCTCGAGCGCGACCGCCTCGCCGCCGCCCATTACGGCCTTGCGGTCACCACGGTTCAGGGCGACATGCGCGACCTGTCCATCTTCCCGGATGCGTCCCTCGACGTCATCTACCACGCCCATTCGCTTTCCTTCGTGCCCGACTTCCGCCCGGTGTTCGACGAGGTCGCCCGGGTCCTGCGTCCCGCAGGCAAGTACCGATTGAGCTACACCAATCCGTACTATCACGGGATCTTGGAGACGGACTGGACGGGTGAGCACTATGCGCTCCGCGAGCCCTGTGTGGACGGGGCCGAGGTGATCTATGCCGACATGAGGTGGGATGTGGAGAACGAGGAGGGGGAGGTCCTCCTTGTCGAGGGGCCGCGGGAGTTCCGCCATGGCCTTAGCGAGGTCATCACGGGCCTTGCCGCTCGCGGGTTTGTGATCCTGGGGATGTGGGAGCAGCCTCAGGGAGACCTGGAGGCTTCTCCGGGCACCTTTGCCCACCTGTGCGTGATCGCGCCGCAGTGGCTGACTTTCTGGATGGCGTACCGGCCTGACGTCTTGCCGTGATGTGTTGCCCGCCGTCATCCTGTCCGCCGTCGCTCCCGAAGGGCGGGACCGTCATCCTGTCCATCCTGTCCGCCGTAGCCGTGGCCGTTATCCGCCGTGGCAGTTGCCGCGTATGGAGGAGACCTCACCATGTCCGGGTCCTGGCAATGCCTGCCGTTTCTCCTCGCTCTACTGCCCGTCGCGCTGTGGGCTCAGGAGGGCTTGACGGTTAACGACTGCGAGAACGCCTCCCAGTTCCGCGGAGGGACTGCCGAGGCCGCCGTGCTCAAGCAGGGGGCCGGGGCCGTCCGCTGGCGACCGGCCGAGAGCGTCTCCCTGGAAACGTCCGAGATTCCTCATGACTGGAGCGGCGGCAATGTGCTGTGTTTCTGGCTGCACAGTGCGAAGGCCACCGACTCCCCGATGTGGCTGATCCTGCCTTCCGAGGACCCGGAGAAGGAGGGTCCCGACTACTACGCCCTGCGTTTCCGGCTGGACTGGGAGGGCTGGCGGGAGTTGGTCTTGCCCTTCGACGAGCTGGGGAAGGCGCGGTCGCCGGTGGGGTGGCACAAGATCGATCGCTTCTCTCTCCACGCCGCCTGGGACCCGGAGGTGGAGGTCAATGCCGAGGACGAGCTGATCCTCGACGACATCCGTGTTCTCACCTCACCCGCCGTCGGTCCGCGCATGACGGATGCCCAGTTCTTCTCCGCGATGGACCTGAAGACCCCGGGGCTGGAGGGCGTGAGGCGGGCCGTCGAGGCCCGCGACTACGCGGCGGCGAAGGACGAGTACCGACAGTTCTTCGTCTCCCGCCGTGACGCCAGGTGGTTCACCAACTGGTGGGAGCGGGCCCCGCTGGGGGACAAGCGCCCCAGCACTTCTCGTGCGGACGCCGCGCTGGAGCATGTGTTCTCCTTCGACCGGCAGACCTACGACCTCGGCCCCGACATCGACTGGGCATCCAACCAGCGGGATGAGGGCGAGGCCGCCACAATTGAGTGGAACGCCTCACTCAATCGCCACTTCTTCCTGCCGGACCTGGCCCGGGCGTATGAGGGCACTTTGGACACGAGATACTCGGAGGAGATCGTCGCCACGATGATCGACTGGATCGAGGACTGCCCGGTGCTGCTCTTGAGCAGCGGCAATAGCCCCTATCACCACGCCTGGGAGACGCTGAATACCGCGTGCCGCGCCGGGGACACGTGGATCGAGGCCATCTGGCGCACCGCCGATTCCGCTTCCTGGACGCCGGAGGCGCTGTGCGCGGTGCTCAAGTCGCTGGTAGAGCACGCCCGGCACCTGCGGAAGTGGCCGTCGCGGGGCAATTGGCTCACCGCCGAATCCAAGGCCCTGACCATCATCGGCGTCTTGCTTCCGGAGTTCTCCGAGGCCGCAGACTGGCGGGGCACGGGCATCCAGCGGCTGTACTCGCAGATGGGGGAGGAGATCTACCCGGACGGCCTCGAGAACGAGCTGGCTTTGGGCTATAACCTCTGGGTGCTGCGGAACTACTCCGACATCTTCGACCTGGCGCTGCTCAACGGCCGCCGGGAGGAGATTCCCGCCGACTATCAGTCGCTTCTGGAGCGCATGTACAATTACTTGCTCTACGCCACCGGTCCCGACGGCCTTGTGCCGGGCCTCAATGACTCCGGCCACGCGAGTCCGGTTTCGTATCTGGAGAAGGCCTTTGGGTACTTCCCGCAGCGCAGCGACTTCCTGTGGGGCGCCACCGGGGGCGCCGAGGGCACACCACCGGCGGAGACCTCGTACGCCTTCCCCTATTCGGGGCACTATGTCATGCGCAGCGGCTGGGAGCCCGAGGCCCGATTCCTGTTTCTCGACGCCGGCACCTACGGCTCGGGGCATCAGCACGAGGACAAGCTGAGCTTCACCATGGCCGCCCACGGGCGGCGGTGGATCGTCGAGGGCGGCACCTACATGTACGACAAGTCCCGTTGGCGCCGCTACGTGCTGTCCACTCGGGCGCACAATACGGTGCGGGTGGACGGTCTGGATCAGAACCGCCGGGCGGCCCGGGACACCTGGGTGCTCAAGCCGCCTTTCGAGCCATTGCCCAATACCTGGCTCAGCAACGACCAGTTCGACTACGTCTCCTCTGCCTACGAGGACGGCTACGGCCCCGACCAATTGGGCGTCACCCACCGGCGCGAGGTGCTGTTTGTCAAGCCGGATTACTGGATCCTCGTGGACACCCTCACACCGGTCGACGATGCGCCCCACACCTATGAGACGATCTTCCATATCAACGCCGAACAGGCCGCAGTAAGCGGCGCGCGGGTGAGCGCACAGGCCGATGGCAGACGATTGGACATCATCGGGATCGGCAAGGACCTGGGGGCCGAGGTGGTGAAGGGAGTCGAGGAGGAGCCGGTCCAGGGCTGGGCCAATCAGCCGTGGCGGCCGGTGCCCACGGCGCTGTTTGGGGGCGAGGCGGTGGGCAGAGTGGTCAATGCCTACGTTCTGTACCCCTCCACCGGGGGCGAGGTGACGGTGACGCCTCTTGGCGACCCGGGGGCACAGGACGTGATGGCCTTCGACATTGAGACACCCGACGGCGGCCGGCACACCTTCATCCGCAACCTCGCCGGGGACGGCGAGCGCGTCCCGTGTACCCTGGGAGGCATCACCACCGATGCCTCGGTCTGTGTCGTCAGGCGGGGCGAGGGTGGAGGGGTGGCGGCGTCGCTGTCCATCGGGGCCACCGCCGTCACGTGCGATGGCGCGCACCTGCCGGCGGATAGATAGCCGGCCGCACACCGAATCCTGCAGGGGGCGCTATGGCGCCCGGGAGGGCCATGCACCATGGCAGTACGTGAGATGTTCGAGCTGAAGGGCAAGATCGCCGCCGTCACCGGCGGGGCCAGGGGAATCGGGAGAGCCTGCGCCGACGCGCTGCAGGAGATGGGCGCCACGGTCGCGCTCATCGACATCCTGCCGGACCGTCTGGAGCAGTCGGCCGCCGAGATGGGTGAAGGCACCATCGGCGTGGAATGTGACGTCACCGACAAGTCCGCGGTCACCGCAGCCTTCGCGGCCGTCGAGTCCCAACTGGGCGGCCTGGACGTGCTGGTCAACAGCGCGGGGATCTGCATCTGGGCCAAGAGCGAGGAGATGTCCGAGCAGGAGTGGGACACGGTACTGGGGATCAACCTTAAGGGGACCTTCCTGTGCTGTCAGGCGGCGGCGGGGATCATGATTCCCCGGCGGTCCGGGGCGATTGTCAACATCGCCTCCATGTCGGGCCACATCGTCAACCGGCCGCAGACCCAGGTGAGCTACAACTCCTCCAAGGCCGCGGTGATCCACCTGAGCAAGAGTCTCGCCGCCGAATGGGCTCAGCACAATATCCGGGTCAACAGCATCAGCCCCGGCTATACCCTGAGCGAGCTGACCAAGCAGTTCCCGGAGCACTTCGACGGCTGGATGCCCTACATTCCGCTGGGGCGCATGGCTCAGCCCGAGGAGTTGGTGGGCGCGGTGGTGTACCTGGCCTCTTCCGCCGCCTCCTACACCACCGGCCACGACCTGGTGATCGACGGCGGGTACTCGGTGTGGTAGCTTCCGCTCGACGGGTCCATACCTTCAGCGTTCGCGTGCGTGCACAACTCGCGTCTGCACGCCGCTCATCTCTCCCATGTCGAAAGGGCAGTCCGCGCGAAGGTGGCAAATGCCAACCAGGCGCCGGAGGCATGGGCCGTCCGCCGCCGTATGGGCGTCCCGATCGTTCTGCGTGTGGCTCCGTGCTAAGCGTGCGGGCAAGAGACCCCCAGGACGAGGATGTCTCGGAGGCTGGGGTGGGCGGTACGGGTTCGCTCACGGCTACTTCTTGCTGCGGCGCCTCTCTGCTCGGTTTGGCTGCTGGCCCTGGGGAGCTGGGGACGGTTGCGGACCAGGTTTGGCCCCTGATTGATCGCCGCGTCGCACGGCCAACTGCATGGGCATCATGCGGACGATCGAGACATCGCTCGCATTCTCGAAAAGCTTGGCGCATGGGGCAGGTGCCAGCATTCGCTCCATATGGAGTTCGACATTGCAGTAGAGCCCCCAGATCGCATCCCGCAACTTGGGAGTCTCACGCGTGTCGTCCACCGCCAATCCCATCTCAAGAGCTTCCACAATGCCGATAGGGCGACCGTGTGACTTGTACCTGCCGCTGTCCGCCAAACGTTCGGCGATCTCCTTCGCAAGCTCAGCGGCGTCATCCCGAGTGGCGAGCATGTACTGGGCAAGCCACCGCTCGGCCAGTTCCTTGCCGGCTGCAGTCGCCGTCCGACATAGTTCGAGGAGCCATACATCCAGTTTCTGGAGCATGGGGGAGTAAGCCAGTAGTGCCGGACGATCTGCCTTGATGGCGTCCATCGCCTGCTGGAACCCGCGCTCGATGGCCTGTGCCGGTACAAAACTCGTCTGTCCATTGGACTGTGGAATGCCAAGTTGGGGGTCTATCGGACCAAGCTCCGACCTGTCGTCCATGTATATGCGGTTGCCGGACAGAACGAGAAGTGTTGCCGCGCTCTTTGCCATGTTCGGGATGATGAAGTTGACAGTATCGAACCGCGGACGTAGCAGATTGACGATCTGCTCAGCAGCATCGGGGCTCCCCCCGAGACTATGCAGCACGATGTTGATGCGATCTCCTGGTGTGGCGTCCACCAGGTCAGCGAAACCCGTCTTGTCGTCCCGGCTGAGGGACGTCAGTCCTGAGGGCGCATTGCTTGCTCTGGTGTTGGCTGCGTACAGCACGGTTGGCGCGCCCGTAATACTCTCAATTCTCTTGAGCATCTCGATCCGGTGGTTCCGAGCATCCTCTCCCGTCTTCAGGCTCTCCAAGAGTCGCCCGAAGGTTGCCATTCATAGACCCCCTCAGAACTGAGTATGCTCCGGGAGGGAGCTATGTCCACTTCGTGCTCTTCCGGCTCCGGGATCTGGCTCAGCAACTCTCTGAGTTCGTCGATCTCCTTCTTGTACCCTGGGTACTGCTCCAGCACCTCATCAAGGACGGTCCTGGGCATGTCGGCTTCCCCCCTTGTTAGTGTAGCGCCATCACATTTTCAGACGCTATTCCCCACCCGCAGTTCCGCGTCCTTCCACTCCTGCACTTTGCAGACCACCCTTTTACACTCGGGTTCCAACCCAGGAAGTCGTGCCATGCCATCGGCCGTCTCCTTCCCAGCCGATGAGGGCCAACCATCCTGGACGGCACGCTCAACCGCAGCCGTATGGAACTGGGAATGCAGCCGTTCAACACCCCCGCAAATCCTGCTCCCGACGGCACGGCAATTGCCCGTGTTCTGCGTGTTGCATACACCATGCCTGCAGAGCATCGGGCAGCCCGCCTGGCGAGAGACATTCGTCCCTCGCCCGACGACTGCATATGGGGGTGAGTGTGCGGCCGTGCCGCGCGTCCGGCGCGGACATACGCCCTTGGCTGTTGCCCCTTGTTGGGCAGCCCTACTTTGAGGCCGAGAGGTTGGAGGGGCGGCGTTAGCCCAGAGCGAAAGCGGGCCACAGGGAGCGTCGCCGTGGGCGGCCCGGGGCCGCTCGAGTCCGCCGCCCCGTACGCCTCATCCCACCTCCACCCACATCACGCCGCCCTCGTCCCGCTTCGCCTCCACCCGGTGACCCAGACCCTCGCACAGCGCCCTCACCGGCGCCCACACCAGACCGCCCCGTAGCTCCCCCACCGCCATCTGCCGCCCATCGGCCATGGAGATCCTCACCGCCTGCGTCTCCAACTCCAAGAGCCGGAACACCCCCGTCACCCTGCCCGCCACGCTCTTCCAGGGCGTCAGCTTGGTCCCGGCAACCCGCGGGGCGCCCCGACTTTGGTCGGACGTGTTCTCCACCAGGCTTTCGACCCCATTGACCTCCCCCACGTACACCGCCACGTGTCCGGGATAGCCGCTCCCGATCTGCAGGACATCTCCGGGCTCGCGCTCCGCGCTGTCGATCAGCCTCCCCGCCTGCCGCATCCGGGTGGCCATGTCCCGGGCACAGGGGGCGGCGAACTCCCAGGTGAACGGTGCCAGCTCCAGCGCGGTTTCATACACCTGCCTGACGAACCGGGCGCACATCCCGCCCTCCTCCAGGCCCAGTACCTGCCGGCTCTGTCCCTCGCCCAGACAGAGGCTCGTCTTCCCCGACTTGTGGCACCTGGCCGCCGTCAGCGCGTGCCGCACCACTCGCGTCCTGATTCCCTCAAACATCCCACTCACCACCTAAGCTCCAGCGGAATGGCGTGACGCAGGTACACCGTCCACCGCCGTCCGTCGCCACTCTCAGTCAGCGCCACTCCCAGCCTCAGACGGTTGTCCTGCCGCGCCTGCAGCAGCGAGACCGAGGCGCCCAAAGTGGCCTTCTCGTCGCACACCAGTCCGTCCACGAACAGCTTGTGCCCGCCGACCGCCAGCCACCCGTCAGGTACGTCCCAGAGGTGCAGGCTCAGCACACAGCCGATCTGCGAAGCATCGTCGGGGAAGACGGGAACCACCGGCCCGGCCTCCAGCTCCAGACCGTGCCCGCAGCCTGCCGCCGCAACCATCAGCACAGCAAACAGACCCACCTGCCTCATCCTCACTCAGGCTCCCTCCCCGGGCGAGACGGCAGACGACACGGAGTTCATCGTGTACACCGCCGCCTCGATCATGGCGTCGTCGATCCGCAGACCCCGCTGAGCCGCCCACCTTTGCACCAGTGCCAGCTTGCTCTTCCCCATGCCTCGGCCCAGTTCGCCCAGACGCTGCTCGGCGGCCAGAACCAGCTCTCGCACCGCCGCCTGGAGCCGCTCATCCCCCAGTCGCTGCGTCTGCGCCAGCGCACGCTCGCGCAGACCTGCGTAGTACGCTCTCGCGGCGTTCAGCAGCACGCCCGCCAGTACCGCCAGCACACTCAGACCCAGCTTGACCAGCTCGCCTTGCACCTCGCTACCCAGCACCTGCTCCGGCATCAACCCACCTCCGCTTTGTCACCGGCACGCTTTGCCCGGTGTCCTGTCTATCTGCCCAGCAACTGCGCGGCGACCGCCGCCAGACCGCTGATCGCCCCGACGATCACGGTGCCCCGGAAGTCCAGGGTCGCCCTGCGCAGCGCGCCCTCGGCCACCAGGCGGTTGAGGCTCTCCTGAAGCTTCTCCTGACCGGCCGCCACCCGCTCCAGTTGTCTGTCCAGCTCCTCGATCCGCACCTTGTTCTCCCGCCCCAGCGGGCACAGCGACCCATTGTTCTGGCCCATCATGCACCCCCACAAAGTGGGGCGGCCCGCCGCATTGGCGGGCCGCCCCGAGACATCGTGCCGTCGGCGACAGTATCGCCGGAGGCACACCGGAAACCCCGACAGACACCGGTCGGGCTTCTGCCCGAGATCCTACGCGTCCGCGAACTGGATGTCCCAGACCAAGGACAGTGTCCCGCCCGGAGCAACGGTCTGCGCCCCGGGGCCGCCGGAATCACCGCTGGAGACGCGGGCCAGCATCGTGCCGCCGGTGGCGGCGCTCAGCAGGCCGTACTCGCAGACCCGCTGCTCCTGGCCACTGCCGTTGGTCCAGGTGCCACTCACCCGGTACTCGCAGGAGTTGTCGCCCTCCCCCTGCTCACCACACAAACGCTGGTAGCCTGCTGAGCTCACCTCCGCCTCCAGTGTCGTCGTGCCCGCCCCGGTCACTCCCGAGGCCGTCCCGAACCCCACGTAGCGGAACACTTCCATCTCGCCACCGGTGGCCATCGCGTCCACGATCGCCCCGATCCCGGCGTCCACCACACGGTTGTGGCCCTGTGTGAGCAGACGCCCGCAGCCGTCGTAGACGCGCACATGCCCGCTCAGGGCCACCGCCCCGGCGGAGCCCACCCTATCCTCCCTTTCGATCACCTCTGCGTCACCTCCCATCGCCATCGCTATTGGCACAACCGTTTGCGGCAGGTCCCGCGGCGCCGTTCGCCGTTCGCCATTCCGCCGCTCGCCGTTCTACCTCTCCCAGCGAGCGAAGCGAGCGTCCGGGAGAGTCTGGCGACCCCCGGGGTCGCTTGCGGGTGAGGGGCAGCCCCGCCGAACCGACGACGAGAACGGGCCGTTCGCCGTTGGCGTTCGCCGTTCGTCGTAGCCCTCTCCTGAGCGGTGTTTGCGAAGGAGAGGGAAAGCGGGTCCCGCTCG